>JBEPWW010000309.1:0-3224 GCA_041642215.1 Salinimicrobium sp.
TCCTGGAATTCCCTCGCGTGGAATTTTCAGAAAAAATAACACCTGTCGGGATGGTCATGCTGCTGAATCGAAACAGCTTCAGGGGTGAAAAAAAATCCCCATTCTTTCGAACAGGGATTTGTTATAAAAAATGATCTTTTAATTTCTATGCTTCAGAAAGGGCTGTTTTGATCCTGGTCATGGCCTCCTCGATCTGGGCTTCACTGGCCGCATAGGAAAGCCTGATGCAGTTGGGGCTGCCAAAGGCATCTCCTGTTACTGTGGCTACAAGCGCTTCTTCCAGCAGGAACATGGAGAGGTCTGTAGCGTCATTGATCTTGTGGCCTTTGATGGTTTTTCCGAAGAAATGTGACACATCGGGGAATACATAAAATGCGCCTTCCGGTTCTGTGATGACAAAGCCTTCTATCTTACTTAACAGATCGATGATCAATTTTCTACGGTCCTTAAACCGGTCGATCATATATTGGATATTACTTACGGGTCCTTCTAAAGCGGTGATCACTGCTCTCTGGGCGATACAATTGGCACCGCTGGTGATCTGGCCCTGCATTTTATTACAGGCGCGGGCGATATCTGCCGGGGCTCCAATATAGCCAATACGCCAGCCGGTCATCGCAAAGGCCTTGGAGACCCCGTTCACGGTGATCACCCGGTCATACATGTCTTCGAATTGTGCCATGGAAGCATGATCGCCAACAAAGTTGATGTGTTCATAGATCTCATCGCTAACTACCACGATATCGGGATATTTTACCAGTACATCTGCCAGGGCACGCAGTTCTTCTTTGCTGTAGACCATTCCGCTGGGATTGCAGGGAGAGCTGTACCAGAGCATTTTTGTCTTAGGTGTAATGGCTGCTTCCAGCTGCTGCGGGGTCATCTTGAAATTCGTTTCTACGGTGGTAGGAACCTCTACGGGTACCCCTTCGGCCAGTTTAACGATCTCTGCATAACTTACCCAGTAAGGACAGGGAAGGATCACTTCATCGCCGGGGTTGAGCATCACCATGGCCGCGTTGGCCAGGGACTGTTTTGCTCCTGTTGAAACAACGATCTGCGACCGGTCATAGGTGAGATTATTGTCTCTTTTGAACTTGGTGATGATCGCGTCCTTTAGCTCAAGATAACCGTCAACAGGCGTATAGGAGTTGTAATTCTCATTGATCGCCTTGATAGCGGCTTCCTTGATGAAATCGGGGGTGTTAAAATCCGGTTCCCCCAGGCTTAAACCGATTATGTCTTTTCCTTCTGCACGTAATTCCCTGGATTTGGCTGCCATGGCCAGCGTTTGGGAAGTGGCCATGCTATTGATTCTATCAGATAAATGATACATATTTGGTGGTTAATTTATGTGGTTAAGCTGAAATTGCAGGTTTTGACCCCATCTCCCTCAGATGTTTGAAATGCGCAATAATTGCTGCACGGGTGGTTTTGTATTCATTGTACGGCAATTCACATTCCTTTGCGGTCTGTCTTACAATTTCGGAAATTTTACTGTAATGAATATGGCTGATATTCGGAAAAATATGATGCTCCACCTGATGGTTAAGACCCCCGGTGAACCAGTTTACGATTTTATTGCGGGTTGAAAAGTTTACGGTGGTGAAAAGCTGGTGGATCGCCCAGGTGTTCTTCATGGAGCCGGTGTCATCAGGCAGTGGCATATCTGTCTTCTCTACCACATGGGCCAACTGGAAAACAATGCTTAAAATAAGGCCTGCCGTATAATGCATGATGAAGAACCCCAGGAGGATCTTCCACCAGGATACAGACAGGATAAGCATGGGGAGTACGATCCAAATGCCAATGTATATAAGTTTGGTTACGGCTACAATACTCCATTGTTTTACGGGATGGGGCATTTTTCCATAGGCCAATTTACGGGCAAGGTATCTTTTTGTTTGTTTAAAATCGGTCGTAAGAGCCCAGTTGAAGGTAAGCAGGCCGTAGAGGAAAACCGAATAATAATGCTGGAACCTGTGGAACCTTCTCCATTCGGCGTGCCGTGAAAACCTAATGATCCTCCCGGCATCAAGATCCTCATCATGACCATGTATGTTGGTGTAGGTGTGATGCAGCACATTATGCTGCACCTGCCAGTTATAGACATTTCCGGCGAGGACGTAGATGGTCCCGCCCATGAACTTATTGACCCATTTTTTGGAGGAATAGGAGCCATGGTTCCCATCGTGCATGATATTCATGCCTACCCCGGCCATTCCAATTCCCATGATCACTGTGAGCAACAGCATCCACCACTGGGAGATATCCAGGGTAAGGATCAGGAAATAGGGGGTAAGGAACAGGGAGAACATGACGATTGCCTTGACGTGCAGTTTCCAGTTTCCAGTTTTAGAGAGGTTATTTTCTTTGAAATAAGTATTGACCCTTTTGTTCAGCGTTCGGAAAAATTTAGCTGAATCTGTTCGGGAGAATCGTACATTGTTCGTGTTCATAAAGTATAATAGTTAAAGCAAAGGTAAAACATAAAATTCCTATAGTGGAAGGAATGCCTGAAATTAACTTGGTGATTTTATTTACTTTTGCCTTAAAAATAATCACATTGGAGTTAATAGAACAGTATTTCCCGGAAATTTCGGAAGACCAGAGATTAAAGTTCAGCATGTTGCAAGATCTGTACCACGACTGGAATTTAAAAATAAATGTGGTGTCGAGAAAAGACATTGAGGAGCTTTATTTGCGGCATGTGCTTCATTCCCTGGGCATCGCCAAAGTACAGCCCTTCAGGGAAGGGGCCTCCATTCTCGATGTTGGCACCGGGGGCGGATTTCCAGGCATTCCCCTGGCCATCCTGTTTCCGGAAACTTCTTTTCGGCTGGTGGACAGCATCGGGAAAAAAATAAAAGTGGTGAATGAGGTAGCAGAAGGTCTTAAGTTGAAGAATGTGGTAACCACTAACTCACGTGTGGAAGAAGTAACCGGTCACTATGACTTTATTGTGAGCAGAGCGGTAGCCGCCATGCCTACGTTTGTACACTGGGTAAAAGGAAAAATAGCGAAAGAGAGCAAGCACGAACTCAGGAATGGGATCCTCTACCTTAAAGGGGGTGATCTTTCTGAAGAACTGGCAGATTATCCCAAGGCTACCGTGTATGACCTAAAAGACTATTTTAAGGAGGATTTCTTTGAGACTAAAAAGGTGGTGCATCTGCCTCTCAAGTATAAGAAGTAGCAGGAACAGATTCCTAAAAAAAATCCGC
>JBEPWW010000310.1:0-3188 GCA_041642215.1 Salinimicrobium sp.
CGCGCCAGTATTGGGTACCCTTGGTTCTTTAAAGAAGTAAAGCATTTCTTTGAAACGGGAGAACATCTTGCCCCTCCCACAATGGAAGAGCGCCTTGACGCTGCCCGCCGTCACCTGCAAATGGCTATTGACTGGAAAGGGGAAAAACTGGGGGTGTTCGAGACCAGGCGACATTATACCAATTACTTTAAGGGTATTCCACACTTTAAGGAGTACCGGCAAAAGATGGTGACCAGTGATGATGCCGCCGATGTCTTTGCTGCCTTTGATGAGGTGGAGAAAGAGTTTGCGGGCTTTCAGTTCGTTTAAATCCAGGATGTACTGAGGTGCCAAAAAAGGCATTTTTCACCATCTTTGTTTCAGGCATCCCTGTTCGAATGCTGCCAATCTCATAATTCCTTTTATGCTAAGGAACAGCATGTTACCTGTGTTAATTAATTTATCCTATTGATAAATGTCATGATACTACCCTGCTTTAGGTCGTAGCTTTGTCTCGTAATGCTAAACCTGCAAGAAGGATCTATTGTCTTTTGAGGATCCTCACAGGCAATTCTTTCCCCTTCACTTAAAAAAACAGGTCATGAAAAGATTTATCATGTTGTTCGTCTTCCTGCTGCTGTTGTCCTTTGGTATGGCCGCACAGGAAAAATGGGCTGTAGAGGTGCGTCCACAAGTGAATTTTCCAACTCAGCAGCCCGATGTTATTGAACTTAAAACAGGTTATGGGGTTGAAGCCATGTTGTCGTACAATTTTATGCAGCACCTGGGCGTGTACGCCGGTTGGGGCTGGAATAATTTTGGTGTAGAAGATGAAAATGCAATTGGAGATCTTGAAATAGATGAGACCGGATATTCCTTCGGATTGAAATATATCCATCCAATAAGAAATTCAATGTCCTACCTTGTTGGCGCAGGCGGGATCTATAAGCATTTCGAAGCCGAGGCCTCTTCGGGCGATATTACGGCAGATTCCGGACATGAACTGGGATTTGAGATCACGGGGGGCCTGGTTTTCGACCTGGGCAACAACTTTGATCTAAGGCCACAGGTGACCTACAGATCCCTTTCGGCTACAGCAGATTTTGGTCAAATTGAAGCCGATATGGACTTGCAGTACATAAGCTTTGGACTGGGATTCGCCATGAAGTTCTAAAATTCCATTTTTTGAAGCTCTTAGGCCAGGTGGTTTTTAACCAAAATCATTATGCCCTAAGGGCTTTTTTGCTTCGGCTTGCCGCGATATAGGAGGCGATAGTTCCCAGGGCCGTAATGGTCAATAGGACTATGGCAATATTTTTCCAGGTGATCGCCACAGGATAGGGCAGGACGGGAGTGATCATCACCAGGTCATACTGCAGCTGTAAATAGACCAGCGCAATAGAAAACAGCAATCCTATGCTCCCCCCGAGCAGGGTCATAAACACCCCCTGTGCAAAAAAGATATTCTTGATCTGTCCCGGGGTAGCACCAAGGCTGTGCAGGGTCTTGATATTATCCCGTTTATCAAGGATCACCATGATGATGGAACCAACAACATTAAAGAGTGCAATAATTAGTACCAGCGTGAAAATGAGATAGACGGCGAGGTTCTCGGTGTTCAGCATTTTATAAAGGGCGTCATTGAGTTGGGCCCTGTTCTTTATTTCGACCTCATCTTTTATGACTGCATGTACAGCAGTTTTCACCGTTTCGGGATCGGCACCCGGTTTCAGTTTAAGTTCAAGGCCGGTGATCTCATTGGGCTTGAGGTCAAGAAGGTCCCTTGCAAATCCAATGGAGGCAAATACGTATTTCCCGTCCAGCTCTTCATTGATACTGTAGATGCCCGAAACCACTGCTCTTTTTGAATTAAAGGCCCTGGTGGGATCGAGGATCTGTCCCGTTCCCGGGCGGGGCACCATGATCTCCAGCAGGCTCATGTAATCGAAGGTGCCAAGGTTGAGCTCGTGAGAAATCGTGTTGCCAATTACTACCTGTGCTTCCTCGGGGTGAAACCAGGCACCCATACCCACAGCGCTGTCGAGTTTGTTCACCTTCAGGAAATTCTGGTCCACCCCCTTGATAAAAGCAGTTTTATTCTTGGATCTAAAATCCAGAAAAACCCGTTCTTCTATGACTTCTGAAAAAGCCGTAATTCCGCCAATATTTTTCAGCTTCTCATTTTCTTCCGAAGAAAAACTGAAGGTCTTTCCCGTAGCCGGCAGCACCTTTAGGTCGGGGTCATATTGATTGGAAAAGGAAAGGCTGAAGTCCTTAAGCCCCGTAAAGCCCGAAAGGACGATAAAAAGAGCAAAAGCCCCTGCAAAAACACCCAGCGCCGCAATAATAGTAATGATATTAATGGCATTGTTGCTGCTTTTAGAGAACAAATACCTGCGGGCTATGTAAAAGGGGAAATTCAAGCTTAAGATTTTTTCCGCTTCGAAAGTAAATCGGGCTGCTCGATAGGATTCTCTTCTCCTTTAATGGATTTTTCGATGTTTTCTATGTAATCAAGGGAATCATCAATGTAAAAATCCAGGTTGGGCATTCTGCGCAACTGGTTCTTGGTGCGCATGGCCAATTCATGCTTTATCTTTGGCTTAAGTACGTAGAGTTCTTTAAGGATATCCTGAGCATTTTTCGCAGGGAAGATGCTTAAATACGCTTTTGCCTGCGAAAGATCTGTAGTCACCTTCACTTTTGAAACAGAGATCAAAATTCCTGTTCTGCCCGCATCCCTCAAATGGGCCTGCAGCACATCTGCGAGATCCTGCTGTAATACGCCCCCTATTTTTTTCTGTCTGTTAGTTTCCATGGCACAAAAATAGAACATTTAGCGCTCAAATCTTAAAATCTACGTTAATAGCTTTTCGTTTTGCTGCTAAACGTTCACGAGTTTTTATCTTTAAACCCGAAAAATTCCGGGGCTGCTCTGTGACCCCGGAAATTTAATTTAAAAAACAACCGAACAATAGTTAATGAAAAAGATAGAACACATTGGTATTGCCGTAAAAGACCTGGAAGCAGCGAATAAACTTTACGCAAAACTGCTGCAAACCGAAAGTTACAAGACCGAAAAGGTAAAAAGTGAAGGGGTAGAAACCTCATTTTTCAAGACCGGGGAGAGCAAGATAGAATTGCTGGCTGCCACTTCGGAAGACAGTGCTGTGGCAAAATTCATCGCTAAAAGGGGAGAAGGGGTTCAC
>JBEPWW010000311.1:0-3173 GCA_041642215.1 Salinimicrobium sp.
AAATCGCTATATTTAACTATGGAAAAGGCATGCCTGGAGTGTAATGAAAGGATCGTTGGGAGGACAGACAAGAAGTTCTGCAGCGATTATTGCCGCAATGCGTATAATAATAATCTCAACAAGGACCGGAAGAACCTTGTACGCAATATCAACAACAGGCTTCGCAAGAACTACCGTATCCTGGAGGAACTAAATCCCGGTGATAAAACAAAGACCAGCAAGTCGAAACTGCTGGTCAAAGGTTTTGATTTCGAATATTTCACAAGCATCTATACGACCAAAAGCGGTACTATATATTATTTCATTTACGACCAGGGATATCTGCCCCTGGAGGGTGACTACTATGCCCTGGTGAAGCGTACCTAAGGGTGCCAGTTCTGCCCCCTGAGATTCAGCGCCGCTTTTAAGACATCACGCTGGCTTATCTGGCCTACCAGTTTCCCGTTCTTAACAATAGGAAACCTTCTGAATTTCTTTTCAATGAACATTTTGGCGGCATCCAGCACGTTCATATCCCCGTCAATGGTCTCTGCATTGCAGGTCATTCTTTTTTCAATGGTATTATTGTCTATAGGCATATTATAGTACTGGCTGTCTGAAATGTGCTTGATAAGGTCCCCTTCGGAAATCACCCCGAGCAATTCATTTTTTTCATTGACCACACATCCTCCCGATATCCTATGCTGGGTCATCAATTCCATGACCTCATATATATTCTGATCTTTCCGGAAGGTGATAAGATCGGTTGTCATATAATCAGCTACAGAAACGGGGCCGCTCTGCACCTTTTCAGGCTCTGATTTTCTTGCTTGAAAACTCTTTATACCCATGGCTTAATAATTTGAGAGTGAAGCTTTAAAATAGGAATTTAAGCGTAGTGATGCAAGAAAAAAGCTTCCGTATTGGCAATATTTTATGATTTATATCGAACTGTTCCTTTTGTTGCAGGTGTTTTTAAATATATTTGGTACATGGCTAAAAAATTACAGGTTGCGCTTTCGTTCCTGATCTTAGCGGCTGCGGTCTTCTGGAGCTTCTATGGAACAAAGCCTCACAAGGTGCGGGACGGGTCTGTCCCCGAAACCGTTTTTTCTACCGAAAGGGCATTTGAACATGTCAGGGCGATCGCCCGGGCGCCGCATTATACCGGCAGCAGCGAACACCGCAAAGTGCGTAATTATATCGTCTCCCAGCTCCAGGAAATGGGGCTGGTGGCGCAGACCCAGGAAGGCTATTCCCTGAACAAATACGGTACCATTACCCGGCCCCAGAACATCCTGTCGCGCATTGAAGGCAGGGGAGACGGGAAAGCAATCCTGCTGCTCACCCATTATGACAGCGCCATGCATTCCTCGCCTGGTGCCAGTGATGCCGCAAGCGGCGTGGCGGCGATCCTGGAGGGGGTGCGGGCTTTTCTGGCTTCAGGAAGTCAACCCCTCAATGATATTATCCTGGTGTTCAGTGATGCCGAGGAACTTGGCCTGAACGGAGCCGATCTTTTTGTGCAGGATCATCCCTGGGCGAAGGAGGTGGGCGTGGCCATTAATTTTGAAGCCCGGGGGAGCGGGGGCAATTCCTTCATGCTTATGGAAACCAATGGGGGGAACAGTGCCATGATCAAAGAATTTGTGAAGGCCTCTCCAGAGTATCCCGTAAGCAATTCCCTTGCTTACAACGTCTATAAGCTCCTGCCCAATGATACAGATCTCACGGTGCTGCGGGAACAGGGAAACATCAACGGCTACAACTTCGCCTTTATAGATGACCACTATGACTATCATACGGCTAATGACACCCCGGAAAACCTGGATAAGGAAAGCCTGGCCCATCAGGGAAGTTACCTCATGCCCCTGCTGGAGCATTTTGCCCGGTCCCCTTTGGAGGACCTGGAGGCTTCAGAGGATGTGGTTTTCTTTACCATCCCGGCTTTTAACCTGGTGAACTATCCCTATTCCTGGATCTGGCCCATGCTGTTGCTGGTTGTGATCCTTTTTGTAGGGCTGCTTATCTACGGGGGAAAGAAAAAGCGCCTGCAGGTGATCCCGGTGCTTAAAGGATTTTTGCCGCTCTTTGTGTCCCTGCTGCTGGCCGGTTTTCTGGCCTGGGGCCTGTGGCAGTTCAGTCTGTACATTTATCCGCAGTACGGGGAGATGGAGCATGGTTTTACCTATAACGGCTATTACTATATCGCCGCCGTTATCTTCCTTAGCCTGGGCGTTAGCCTCTATACCTACAGTAAATTCCGACGACCCGATACGACTCAGAATTATTTGGTTGCGCCTTTGCTGATCTGGATCCTGCTTAGTGCGGGGGCGGCAGCCTACCTTAAAGGGGCGTCCTACTTCATTGTACCGGTTCTTTTCGGGCTTATACAGCTGTTTCTCCTTATAAGACGGGAAACACCGCAACTGGTGCTCCTGGCATTTCTGAGCATTCCTGCCATTTTCCTGCTGCTGCCTTTTGTGGTGACCTTCCCGGTGGCCCTGGGCCTTAAGTCCCTGTTCCTTACGGCGATTTTGACGGTGTTGTTATTTGTGCTTTTATGGCCGGTTTTCGGATTTTACCGAAAGAATCAGAGCCTGGGCTTTCTGAGCATTCTCATCTTCCTGGGGCTGTTCCTTACCGCGCATTTCAAATCAGAATTCAATGAAGAGCGGCCCAAGCCCAACAGCCTGGTCTATTTGTATGATGCCGATTCCGGGCTGGCTACCTGGAATACCTATGACGGGATAACCGATAGCTGGACCCGGGCTTATTTTCACGAAGAAGCTGAAGACCGGGCGGTAAAGGCCCTGTTCAGCAGTAAATACGGCTCCGGGTTCACCCGCTCGGTAGAGGCGCCGCAGATCGAGCTGGCCGCGCCTCAGATCCTGCAGGAGAAGCTTTCCGCAGAAGGGGAGATGCCGGAGGAATACCGCATCAAGATCATCCCGCAACGGGAAATGAACAGGATCGAACTGTTCGCCGATCGCACCCACAGCTTTGAGACCTTCACCGTGAACGGCCTGGAGGCCCCGGAGCTGCGGCCCGGGGAAAGCAGCCTCCACGTGTTCCGCTCGCGCTGGAATGACCGGCTGCTTACCTATTACGCGGTGAACCGGGATACGCTGCAACTGGAGTTCAGCATCGCCGCCGGAGAGAAGCCCGAGATCATTCTCTATGAAGCGAGTCAT
>JBEPWW010000312.1:0-3155 GCA_041642215.1 Salinimicrobium sp.
TTTTACTGAATAACAGGAGACATTGATCCCTTCTTTATTAGGATCATCAGCAAGGCATACCAGGTTGTTGGAACCTTCACGAAGTAAGACCATTTCCCCGGCTTCATTGTAGCCGTAAACCATCGCGCCCTGCCGCTGGTCTTCAGGAGCGGCCAGAACCGCGGTTTTGATCTGTATCTCGGGAGCAAGTACTCGGGTCTGGGCGGTAATTGCTAATGTAAAAAGGAGCAAGCTAAAGGAGAAGAATGTTTTCATAAGATTAAAGTTATATCCCGGGAAATCCGAGTGTTTATGACCTAAATATAAGAAAATTTATTCCTCGCAGGTTTTCTTAAGAATGACACCAGGTGTTTTTCGACGGTCTCACTTATGGATTACCTGTTCAGGTTCATTAGAATAGACAGGAACAGGCTAAAAAATCTTTAAAACACTTACGGTATTCCATTTCTGACGCATGCAGGCAGCAGGAAGGAGGCCGAAGGATCTACCCCTGTGGTAGTTGATGGTAAATAGTTTTAAAACCCTGCTTTTAGAAAAGCAAACTCCAGATGTATTCAGCTAAACCGTACTCCAGTTCACTCCAGAGGAGAAAGCCCATAAAGAACCCGGTGAAAATAGATACAAAAATGGTCTGTGAGTTTAGGAATAATTCATCCCACCCAAAGAAGGTAACTTTGTGCCTTCTCTGTTTTTGTTCGTATGTCATAGCTTTTTTTCTTCTGCCAGAATAGGGATAGGCTGGTTATTAAGTAGTTACGAATATATAAGAGCTATTTGCATAGCATTAACGTTATTAGGCCTTTTATTAACGTTTCTCGTGTTTTTCTTAAATTATTTTAAAGCTCATAAAACTATGTGTAGGAAAAAAATCCAAAATTTACAGATATGGCTTATAACAGCAAGGCTTTTCGATGTAGTCCCGAAGTCAGCTCAATAGAAGAGGCAGTGTGAAAAGTTGCTTCATCGTCATGTTAAATCTACCTGCTTGTGCCGTTTGGGTCGGTTTTAGAACCTTTTGGTCTGATATTCAGTACGTATAAGACCTGAAACTCCCGAAGCCTCGGGACCATATTGACGTAAATGAAACTTTTTAGTTGGCCTCTTCTTCATGACCTGATATGGTTTTCTGTTCTAATCCCAGTCAAGCAATCTCTTTTCGCCTTCAATATTTTTAATATCGGTAATATCCTGGGACATTTCTATTACCCCCCGGTATTTTTGTTGCGCATCGCGTACCGCGAAATACCGAATGTAGATCAGCCTTCCTTTGAAGTTGATCCAGAAAGAGGATTCGTTCTTGGTGCCTTTTTTAAATTCCTCCAGGATCCTTAAGACCGTACCCACACTTTTTGGGGGATGGCAGAATTTCACTTCCCGGCCTATGATGCCGGCACTTCTCGGGAACACCCTTTCCTCCCCACGGTTATAGAAGATCACCTTATCGTTCTCATCTACATAGGTAAGGTCCAGGGGCATGGTTTTCAAAAGGAGATTGACCTGCTCCACCGTCATATAGCCCTCATCATAATGAGCGGTATTCTCCAGGGAAAAGGATAGTTCCCGTTTAGAATGGTCCCGGCTGGGATGAATATATTCTTGCTCTGTAAAGGCCACAGGGGATTCAGGGAACATCCAACCAATCTCTTCTTCTCCCTTCCGCATGTTGATCCAGTCTTTTTCTGAGAGGATCTCCAGGGAATTGGGGAACAGCACGGTTTCTTCTATAAGCAGTAACCGGTGGATCCCGCTGATTAGGAAAGTGAGGTCGGCCTGGAGATCTTCAAGATCCCGGGCCTCAATCTTTTGCCGGAGCAACCGAAACTGGTCCCTGAGATTGTCATGAAAAGACCACATTCCCTGGGACGGGCCATTCCAGCCTTTTTGTTCAAGGTATGGAAAAAGCTGGTTCTCTTTTCGTTCAAAACGTCTTTCAATGGTTTGCAACTGATTGAAAATATTATAAAACTTCTGGTTTTCCAACGCCGGATCTGTAGCCTGTAATTCCTGCATCAAATCCTGAATAAGTGCTTTTTCGCGCAGGTAAATGCTTACCGGGTGCCCTGCGGGCAAAGTAGCCGTATCAATAGTGTCATTCATAGTAACTGGTTTGATTTAATACGTGCAAAGGAAAAGGTAAAAAGAAGCCCGTGTTATGATTGTAGTCACAACTTCTTTTTGACCTGGAACCGGAACAGGTTTTCCCGGAAAATTTCTGGAACAGGTAAGGATCTGTGGATCAGACTTCCCTGGGAAGCGCGTTGTGCTGAAGCCTGTTTACAGCCGGTCAAAGCCCCGGCTGTGTAACCTTTGTTACGGTATAAGCTGGGATTAGAGGCTACTTTTGCCACAGAAAAAAAAACAAAAAAATTGGAAATAGTTGAAATTTTAGGATACCTGGGAGCCCTGCTCATAGGAGTGGTCCTTGGACTTATTGGGGGAGGAGGATCAATATTAACAGTCCCCGTACTCGTATATTTACTTTCAGTCAATCCCGTCACAGCAACGGCTTATTCCCTGTTTGTGGTGGGAACATCAGCCCTGGTGGGGGCGGTGAACAACATGCGCAAAGGGCTGGTGGATCTAAGAACGGCCACTGTTTTTGCGATACCGGCATTTATTGCGGTTTATTCTACCCGAAAATATATAGTTCCCGCGATTCCCGAACATATCTTCACCTTATGGGGATTTGAGGTCACCAAAAACATCGGGATCATGCTGTTCTTTGCCGTGATCATGCTGCTGGCTTCCATATCGATGATCCGTAACAACCGTAAGGATGAAGAAGAGCTAAAGGAAACCAAAGTTAAATTTAATTATCCGCTTATCATCATCGAAGGGATCGTGGTGGGGGTTTTGACCGGTATTGTTGGTGCCGGGGGAGGATTCCTTATCATTCCCGCCCTTGTGCTCCTGGCCAAATTACCCATGAAGAAAGCAGTGGCTACTTCTCTTTTGATCATTGCCGTGAAATCGCTTATCGGCTTTATCGGGGATGTGGAAAACCTACAGATCGACTGGGTATTCCTGTTGCTATTTACGGCCGTTTCTGTGGTGGGTATATTCCTGGGGGTTTACCTTAACAGGTTTATTGACGGTAAGAAACTTAAAAAAGGTTTCGGGTGGTTCGTACTTCTTATGGGGGTATATATTATCTG
>JBEPWW010000313.1:0-3146 GCA_041642215.1 Salinimicrobium sp.
GTGGTTTGTGAACTTAACAACGGGCAGTTTGTCAATATTCTACGCATGCATTTTAACAGGGATTTCCTCCAGTACAACAAGATACAGGGACTGCCTTTCTCCAACTCCGAATTACTTGAAGCCTTCAAACAACTCTTAAAATAAAAATGGAACCAACAACTGTAAAAAAATATACCTACAAAGATTTTGCAAATGACCAGGAAGTAAGATGGTGCCCGGGTTGTGACGACTATGTGATCTTACGTGCTGTACAAAAAGCGCTCCCGGAAACAGGAGTAAAAAAGGAGGATGTGGTTTTCATTTCGGGGATAGGCTGTTCTTCCCGTTTTCCTTACTACATGGACACTTATGGCATGCACGGTATCCATGGACGGGCTCCCGCGATAGCATCGGGAGTGAAACTGGCCAATCCAGATCTGAGTGTGTGGGTAATCACCGGGGACGGGGACAGTATGGCTATTGGAGGTAACCATTTCATTCACGTTCTGAGAAGGAACATTGACCTAAACATCATTCTGTTCAACAATGAGGTCTACGGGCTTACCAAAGGGCAGTTCTCCCCGACTTCTCGGGTGGGACAAAAATCGAAATCCTCACCTTTTGGAAACACCCAGCCTCCCTTCTCCCCCGGTGAACTTGCCATTGGTGCCCGGGCCAGGTTCTTTGCCAGGATTGGAGGAAATTCCCCCAAAGAAATGACTGACATTTTCATTCAATCAGAAAAATTCAAAGGAACATCCCTCGTGGAGGTACTGCAAAACTGCGTGATCTTCAATGACGGGTGCTTTAAAAAATATACAGACAGATCTGTTCGGAAGGACCAACAACTCTTCGCAGAGCACGGAAAACCCATGATCTTCGGAAAAGATAAAAACAAAGGCCTGCTCCTTAACGGCCTCAAACTGGAAGTGGTGACCCTTGGGGAAAACGGAATAACAGAAAAAGATATCCTTATTCACGATGCAAAAGAGAACGACCCAACCCTGCACCAGATGCTGGTTAGATCTCAATATCCCCTGGTAACAGGAATCATTCGAAGTGTGCAGGATGTAACGCTAATAGAAAGTGAGGATGCCCTGACGGAACAGGCCCTAGCCTTATCAGCATTCAGGAAAACAGATGATCTCTTCTTTTCAGGCGAAACCTATGAGGTTGAAAAATAAAATTAGGTCCTTAGGAAAAGGAAGAAAACCTGCAGCTAATAGTAGTACAATAGCTTCATTTATCTGTTTTCTGATCCCCGGGATCTGACGAGGGAATGTTTTCTATAAATGCCATGGCGCCGGGAAGCATCTCGATTTTGATACTTTTCTGGGAGTAGTCTTCGAAAAGGGTGTCATCTATGTGCATATGTTCCCCGTACCATTTCATCTTCACTTTCTGTACCCGAATATATTTTGCAAATTCATGCACCTCACTGCTGCTATGCTCGCCTCTGATCATTTTTTCGAGATAAGCCAGCAGCTGTGACCGGCTGCTTTCAGGGACCATTACCAGGTCCAAATAACCATCCCCGGGATCTGCATGAGGCGCCAGTTCCAGGTTCGGCCCCACATGTTTTATATTCATCACCTCCAGCATGAGGAATGATCCTTTGATCCTGATACCGTTTACTTTTACTTTTGCTTTTTGGGGTTTAAAATCTTTCACGATCTCCACCAGGACCTTTAGGATCTTTTTTAGCTTTTCACCTGCACTTCCCGTCTCGATCGGGTTTTTCCTCATTTCTGCAATCAGCTGCGGAAAAACCCCGAACCCCACACTCTCCAGGAAGAATTCCTTTTCTTTCATTCCCTTGATCCTGCCGCAGTCAAATCTCCCAAAAGCTTTCCCGGTAATACCTGAATGAAGGGAGGCTTTTAACATCCTCAAGGTTTCAGCAATATTATTAGCCGTTCCCAAAGGCAGCAATTCTATAGGCGGAAAAGTTTTCTGCTTGACCTTGAGCAGTGCCGCTGCCATTTTATGGACCGTACCGTCCCCCCCGGCCAAAAAAATAAAATCAGCAGCAGGATCGAATAATTCTTCCCAATTCTCCCACTCGGTCGATACATAATTAATGGTATGGCCCGATTTCCGAAAAGAATCTACCAGATCGTTCCTGCTATGCATGGCATTTCCGGCTGTAGGATTATGTACGATCTGGACGGTTTTCATTTTCCGGGATTTAGAACTCAAATTTAGGTAGCCTTCCCCATCAATTTGTTTGGATTAACGATACCTTATGATTTTACGATGATTCAGGAAATGACTTTTTACAGAGTTTAATAGCCTGTAAACCACATATTTTGTAAATTAAATAAAAAAAGAACGTTATGAAACAAGATATGAAGATCCTGGTGACCAATGATGACGGAATTTACAGTCCGGGGCTATCATGCCTGGCAAGGGCTGCCGCAGAATATGGAGAAGTAATTGTCATGGCGCCCGATGTGGAGCAGTCTTCCATGGGGCAGGCCATCACCTCTGCAAAACCCATTACATACAAAAGATCTCCTATTTTATTTGAAGGGATCGAGGCCTACAGGGTTAGCGGCACCCCTGCTGATTGTGTGGCGCTCGGAGCCCATCTTTTTGAAGAGATCGACCTGGTACTATCAGGTATAAATATTGGTGCCAACCTGGGGAACTCCGCATGGCATTCCGGCACCCTATCAGCCGCACGGCAGGCGGTTCTTTTTGGGATTCGCGGTATTGCTTTTAGTGTGTCTGTGGGGGATAGCGAACCTGATTTTGATGTTTTGAGCACCTATGTAAAATCGGCGCTTCGGGAAGTGGTCCATGAGAATGAACGGGAATTGCTCAACATAAATTTCCCCAGGAAACCGGAAGGAGAGATCCTGTGGACCCACCAATCCATCAGGCATTATGACGGAAAAGTCATAGAGAACAGAGATCCCATGGGCCGCCAGCATTACTGGTTTACGGTCACCCCTATTGAAGATGTCGATGAGGGATCTGACCGCTGGGCTGTTAGGAATGGAAAAACAAGTATAACGCCAATGATCCTGGATCTAACAGATAAAAAGTACCTTACCGAAAGGGCCAAAAAATATAGCTGAAACAATCCTAAAGTTAAAAAAATACATTCCTGAAAGTCAATACCTGAAGAAAATTGAAAGTTTTCACCGGCAGCTCCTAAAGTT
>JBEPWW010000314.1:0-3136 GCA_041642215.1 Salinimicrobium sp.
TAGCCGGGGTATACTTATGGCCCCCCTGCTCTCAAAGGAGCTGTTTGAATTCATGGAAGAAGGGACACCTCTTAGTCCCGAGAGCGATATTGCCCGCTTTACTAATAAATGGTATTCCGGCAGTTAATCCTTTTTATATTTCTTATCGTAGCTAAAAAAGAAATTCACCCAGATGTTTCGGCTCAACCTAATGATCACCGGCAGTAGGACCAGGAGGGTCACAACAATGACGATAAAGGTGTTGAGCAGGGAAAGATTGAGTAAAAAATTAGAGATCACAAAAGCGGCTACGGCAAAAGCGATCCCCACCGCATAACTCACATACATGGCACCAAAAAAGAAAGAAGGTTCCATTTTGTAGCGCGTTTTGCAGTTCGAACACCGCTCATGCATATCAAATAATCTGTTGATTTTATAAGGATTGGGTTCCCTGTACATGCTTTCTTCCTGACAAACTGGGCAGCTTCCCGAAAGCATGCTGTGTAACTTGCTGCCTTTGAGTGGTTTTAATATTTTCACCGTAGTTTTTTTAGCGTCTTAAAAATAAGCATCTTTGCAAAAAGAAAGAAGGAAAATGTTAAATATACATGATTTGTCGGTTTCATTTGGAGGTGAATTTCTCTTTGAAGAAATAACATTCAGGCTGGGTGCAGGAGACCGAATAGGACTGGTGGGTAAGAATGGTGCAGGAAAGTCCACTATGCTAAAGATACTTGCAAGGGAGCTGGAACCGGATACCGGTCAGATAGCTACCGATAAAGACTTGAAAATAGGTTTTCTTAAACAGGATATTGATTTTGTAGAGGGAAGAACCGTTCTCGAGGAGTCGTACCAGGCTTTTGAAGAGATCAAAAGGCTCGAAAAGAAACTGGATGAGATCAATCATCAGCTGGCGATACGAACAGACTATGAAAGTGAGGGATACCACCAGTTAATGGTTGATCTTAATGATGTGCAGCATCAATATGAGATCCATGGCGGGTATAATTATCAGGGGGAGACTGAAAGGATCCTCCAGGGACTTGGATTTAAAAGAGAAGAATTTAATAAGCTCACCGACACCTTTTCGGGCGGCTGGAGAATGCGGATTGAACTGGCAAAATTACTATTGCAGCAAAATGATGTTCTTTTGCTGGATGAGCCAACCAACCATCTCGATATTGAATCCATCATCTGGCTGGAGTCTTTCCTTACCAATTATTCTGGAGCGGTTGTGATCGTCTCGCACGATAAGATGTTCCTGGATAATGTCACCAACAGGACTATCGAGATTTCTTTGGGCCGTATCTATGACTACAACAAGCCCTATTCTAAATACCTGGTCCTGAGGGAGGAGTTGCGGGAGCAGCAGTTGGCTTCCCAGAAGAACCAGGAAAAGCAAATTCAGCAAACAGAAAAACTTATTGAAAAATTCAGGGCTAAAGCCTCTAAAGCGAGTATGGCCCAGTCCCTCATTAAAAAACTGGATAAGATTGATCGAATAGAGGTGGACGAGGATGACAACAGTGTGATGAACTTAAAATTTCCTGTGTCTGTAGTTCCCGGAAAAGTTGTGGTGGAGGCTGAAGATATCACCAAGAATTACGGAAAAAAACAGGTCCTTAAGGATATTGACCTGCTGATAGAACGGGATTCCAAAACCGCTTTTGTAGGTCAAAACGGCCAGGGGAAATCTACTCTTGCCAGGATCATTGTGGGGGAATTGGATTATGAAGGTCATCTTAAACTGGGACATAACGTGCAGATTGGCTACTTTGCCCAGAACCAGGCAGAGTATTTGGATGGTTCCAAAACCGTTCTGGACACCATGATCGATGCGGCCAATGAGACCAACAGGAGTAAGGTGCGGGATATTCTTGGATCCTTCTTGTTTAGAGGGGATGAAGTGGAGAAAAAGGTGCGGGTACTTTCGGGAGGAGAACGAAACCGCCTGGCCCTGGCTAAGCTATTGTTACAGCCGTTCAATGTGCTGGTGATGGATGAACCTACGAACCACCTCGACATCAAATCCAAAAATGTGCTCAAAGACGCCCTTGTCAGTTTTGAAGGGACTCTGATCCTCGTGTCCCATGACCGGGACTTTTTGCAGGGCCTGACCAATAAGGTGTATGAATTCAAGGATCATAAGATCAGGGAGTACCTGGGGGATATTGATTTTTACCTGGATCAACGCAAGATGGAAAACATGCGGGAGGTTGAGAAACGGGATGTGGTAAAAACCGCACCTAAAGAGACCAATAAAGAGGCTTATCAAAACCAGAAGAAGATAAAGTCCTTAAGCAATAAACTAAGCAATATCGAGGCGAAGATTACCAGGCTGGAGAAGGAGATCAGGGAGAAGGATATAGCTCTGGCCACCAATTACGAGGAGACGGTGGCCCGGGAAGATTTCCTTGAGAAATATAATGATAATAAAATGGAGCTGGAGAAGCTTATGAAACAATGGGAGACTGTGCAGGAGGAGCTGGAGGTGTTCAATTAATTTTTTTTAGACGATTTACGGTTCGCCGGTTAAACCTTTTCCTTTTAATTCAGTCCTAGTAGGTAATTATGGATACAAGAAAAATTATTCTTTCGGTCATTGGAATATTACTGCTGGTTTTAGCTGTTTTTGGGGCCAATGCGATCATCGAAAGCAATGTTAAAGAAGCTCCCCCGGTTTCCAAAGTGGTCAAGAATGTATACGTGGATACCGTCCAGAACAAGACGGTGCCTGTTATAGTGCCTGCAAACGGTACGGTCACTGCCTTACAGAAGCTGGAGCTTTTTTCGGAGGTGCAGGGGATCTTCCGCAGCAGTAGTAAAGATTTTCGACCCGGTCAAAATTATAAGCGCGGGCAGGTCCTGTTAAATATTGATTCTGAAGAATACAGAGCCAGTGTTCGGGCGGCTAAAAGCGAACTTTATAACCAGATTGCCGGAATCATGCCAGACCTTAGAATGGATTTCCCCGATGCTTTCCAGAAGTGGGAATCGTATCTTAGTGATTTTGAGATTGCAGAAACTCTTGATCCTTTACCCGAGGCGACTTCTGAAAAAGAAAAATTCTTCATTACGGGTCGCGGAATAACTTCGGTCTATTACAATATCAAGAACCTGGAGGAGCGGCTGCGAAAATATGTGATTACGGCCCCTT
>JBEPWW010000315.1:0-3122 GCA_041642215.1 Salinimicrobium sp.
TTAGGGCCAGCAGGTGGGAAATATCTGGACGATCCGCCAGCTGCATGATAGCTGGGAACAGGAGTTTGGCAGCCAGCAGAGTACTGCCGTAGAGCGCTGCTGCCACGAGCAGGGGCTTCCACCAGGTCCTGGGCCTCCCCAGTCCCAGGTCTGCCCATGTCCAGCCTAAAGCCTGTTTGTTCCAGATGACGATCCATGTAATGAGCGCGAAATTGCCCACGAAAAGCCAAAAGCCGGGACTGGTTACCTCGAGCATTTCGGTAGCGTAAAAATGGTGACCAATGTAGCCGAGTACAAAGTTGATCATTAACAAAGTCAGAATACAGATGCCGGTAGTACTACGGTCTGCTGAGGTCTCGGGGGAAAAGTTGAGGTTTGCCTGTGTTCTCATAGAAATAATTTTTTAGAATGGAACAAAATTGGACAAAAAGAGGGGTGTATGAAAGTGAATGGGGTTGAAGCGGGATATTGATACGTTGAACCGGGATATCTGGCAGATGAACCGGAAATATAAATTTACAGAAGTAGAGGTGAAACTGCCCTTTTTCAGGAATTGTAAATACTCAGCAGGGTAAGGGTGTCGACCGTTCCGTGTACGAGGATGATGGGCCATATCCTGCGGCCGTTAAGCAGGTAAGCGGTACCAAAGATGAGACCCACGGCTGTGGTGATGAGGATCCCGGTGATACCCTGGTAGGCATGCACGAGGCCAAATACGAGCGAACTAATGACCACGGCGCCCCAGGCAGAGAGTTTGCTGCTCCCCAGGATGGTATCCAGGGCATTGATAAGAAAGGACCTGAAGATGATCTCCTGCAGAAAGGCGGCGGTGATCCACACCGTGACCAGTACCACAAGGAGCCGGGGCAGGTCCTGCCGAAGCGCGAAAAGATGCGATATGTTCTGGTGTTTGCCGAATGCCTCAATGATAAAAGGCTTTACATACCAGGAGAAAAGCACGAGCAGGGAAAAGGTGACCGCGGCGGTTAAGAGGGGTTCCCACCAGGTCCTGGGTACTCCCAGCCCCAGGTCATTCCAGGACCAGTTGAGCATGTTTTTGTTGAGCAGGACCAGAGTGGTCAATAACCCGTAGTTCGTGATAAAGAGCCAGTAGCCCGGGCCCTGTATCTCCAGAATGCTGTCTGAAAAATACGTGTGGCCAAGATAACTTAAGGTGAAATTAATGGCCAGGATGAGCAAAAGGGACAGGCCCAGGAGATTTTTCTGGTCCAGCGTAAGTTCGGGTGTGAAAAGATGTGGTCTTACATTTTTCATGGCGGGGGCTAGATAAGGAACCAAATTCTGAAAGTCAGAAAATGGGGATACAATAATAAGGATTGTTTGCTTTTTACAAAATTTATTCGGATTAAATTGTAAGAATCAGGCGTTTAATCGGTTTTTCTTGCTTTTCATCCTCAAGCCCCGGCTTTTATACCTGGTGCTTCTGAAGCCTGAAGTGCTCTCCACCTTTTTTCGTCGGAATGATCCAGGGCAAAGATATTTCCTGAAGGCTGAGGGCGGTCTGCGCATGACTTAAGAGCGGATGTAAAATTTATTCGGAATTTTTAACGCTCTTCAAACAGGTTCGCATCTTATTATTTTCTAATTTTGGAATATTTCCATTAAATAGGAATAATTCCACGTTATGAATTCTAAATCGATCTTACACCTGGACCTGGATACCTTTTTTGTATCGGTAGAGCGCTTGTTGCATCCGGAGCTGCAAAATAAGCCCTTGCTGGTTGGCGGCCTGGGAGACCGGGGCGTAGTGGCAGCCTGCAGTTATGAGACCCGCCGGTTTGGGGTGCATTCGGGCATGGCGATGAAGGTGGCCCGGCAGTTATGTCCGCAGGCAACGGTGATAAAGGGGAATTCGGCTACCTACACCAAATACTCACATGAGATCACCGAGATCATAAAAAGCCGGGTCCCGGCCTTCGAAAAGGCAAGTATCGATGAGTTTTATGCCGATCTCACGGGCATGGATAAATTCTTCGGGACCTACCGGTTTGCTACCGAGTTGCGGCAAGAGATCATGAAGGAAAGCGGCCTGCCTATTTCCTTTGGCCTGTCCCAAAACAAGATCGTCTCAAAAATAGCGACGGGGGAAGCCAAGCCCAACAATCAGTTGCTTATTCACAACGGGGAGGAGCGGGCTTTCCTGGCGCCTTTATCTGTTCGTAAGATCCCCATGATAGGCTCCAAAACCTTCCAGACCTTACTGGGGTTGGGGGTGCGGGACATAAAGACCATACAGGAGATGCCGGTGGAGATGATGGAGAGCGTGCTGGGCAAGAATGGTCGTACCATCTGGAAGCGGGCGCACGGGATCGATGAAACGCCCATCATCCCGTTCCATGAACGTAAGTCGATCTCGGCCGAACGTACCTTTCACCGGGATACCATCAATATGGTGCAGCTGCAGGCTACCCTTACCGCCATGACCGAGAACCTGGCGTACCAGCTGCGAAGGGGGAATAAGCTCGCCTCGGCTATTAGTGTGAAGATCCGTTACTCCGATTTCAATACCTACACCAAACAGGCGAAGATCCCCTACACCAGCGCCGACCATATCCTCATCCCGAAGATCGCAGAGCTTTTCCGGCAGTTGTATAACCGCCGCCTGCTCATTCGGCTGGTGGGGGTGAAGTTCAGCGGACTGGTAGGCGGGCATTACCAGATCAACCTGTTCGATGATTCGCAGGAGATGCTGGACCTGTACAATTCGATCGATTACATCCGTGACCGGTTTGGGGAGCATAGCGTGATGCGGGCCTCCACCATTGGCGGCACCAGCGTGGGCAGAATGGAAAACCCCTTCAACGGCGAACCTCCCATGCTGCACGCGCATAGGCAAAGCTAGTTTAGTCAATTAACAATGAGCAATTAGCAATTACCAATTAACAATGATTACTAACTACTCCGAACTATCAACTATGAACTATTAACTATGAACTACGAACAACTACCAACTATGAACTATCGACTCCCAACTAATCTACCGTCCACCGTCTAAAGACTACCGTCTAAAAAACCATGTTTTTAAACTGCCACACATATTACTCTCTTCGTTACGGAACCTTTCCGGTAGGGGAATTGAGATCGGAGAGCGTCGTGTAGGG
>JBEPWW010000316.1:0-3119 GCA_041642215.1 Salinimicrobium sp.
AGGAGCAGCATCCCTGAAATGGATTTTTTTATCAAAATATTTTTTTTTCGGGGAGGCCGTTAAACCATGGACTGTGTAGGGAAGGCTAAAATATAAGTTTTACACATCTGATCTACAGTCAAATATATAAAAAGCTGTTAATTTTTCTAAACCTCCTGTACCTTCTCCTGCAGCATCTTGATCTCATCCCGAAGTTTCGCGGCTGTCATAAAATCCAGGTCTTTAGCTGCGATCTCCATGGCCTTTCGTTTTTCCCGTATCCGTTTTTCGAGCTGTGGCTTGCTGAAAAAAGCGGTTTCTTCTTCGGCCGCCTTGAGATCCGGCGCGATCTCTATTTGATAGGGTTCCGGTTTTTTCCTGACCAAAGAGTTTTCAAAGGACTTCTTAAGGGCCGTAGGGGTAATGTTGTTTTTCGCGTTATACTCCAGCTGCTTTTCCCGGCGATATTCGGTTTCGTCCATGGTCTTTTGCATGCTGTCGGTGATCTTGTCGGCATAAAGGATGGCCTTGCCTTCCAGGTGCCTCGCTGCCCGCCCGATGGTCTGGGTCAGGGATCTGGCACTTCGAAGGAAACCTTCCTTGTCGGCATCCAGGATGGCCACCAAAGAAACTTCGGGAAGATCGAGCCCTTCCCGCAACAGGTTCACTCCAATGAGGACGTCAAAAAGCCCTTTTCGAAGGTCCTGCATGATCTCCACGCGCTCGAGGGTATCCACATCACTATGAATGTAGCGGCACCTGATGTTGATGCGGCTGAGGTACTTGGTGAGTTCCTCGGCCATTCGTTTGGTCAGGGTCGTTACCAGGATACGCTGGTCCTTATCTATCCGAACCTGGATCTCTTCGATAAGATCATCGATCTGGTTCAGGCTGGGCTTTACCTCGATCACAGGATCCAGAAGTCCGGTTGGCCGTATCACCTGTTCAATATACATACCTTCTGTCTTTTGAAGCTCATAATCGGCAGGGGTGGCACTGACATAGATCACCTGGTTTTGAAGGGCTTCAAATTCCTCGAATTTGAGGGGGCGGTTATCCATGGCAGCTGGCAAACGAAAACCATAATCTACCAGGGTCTCTTTCCTGGAACGGTCTCCCCCGTACATGGCATGTACCTGTGGGATGGTCACGTGGCTCTCATCGACCACCATGAGGTAGTCATCAGGGAAATAATCGAGCAGGCAGAAAGGCCTGGTCCCCGGCAACCGGCCATCCAGGTAGCGGGAGTAATTTTCGATCCCCGAGCAGTAGCCCAGTTCCCGGATCATTTCCAGGTCAAAATTTGTGCGCTCATCCAGGCGTTTTGCTTCCAGGTGCTTGCCGATCTCTTCAAAATAAGAAACCTGCTTTACCAGGTCATCCTGGATCTGGTGGATCGCCCCCTGCAGTACATCGGGAGAGGTAACGAACATGTTGGCGGGATAGATGTTCAGCCGGTCATATTTTTCAATGATCTCGTTGGTGGCGGGATCAAAAGCTTCTATCTCCTCGATCTCGTCCCCGAAAAAGTGGATCCGGAAAGCGTTATCGGCATAACTTGGGTATATATCCACGGTGTCTCCTTTTATCCTGAAGTTTCCGCGGGTGAATTCGGCTTCGGTCCGCGAATAAAGGCTCTGCACCAGCTTGTGCAGGAGTTTGGTGCGGGAGATCACCATATCCCGCTCTATGCTCACCACATTCTTTTTGAATTCCACCGGGTTCCCGATCCCGTACAGGCAGGAAACAGAGGCCACTACCAGTACATCCCTGCGTCCCGAAAGCAGGGAAGAGGTGGTGCTTAACCTCAGTTTCTCGATCTCCTCATTGATGGAAAGGTCTTTCTCTATATAGGTGCCCGAGGTGGGGATAAAGGCTTCCGGTTGGTAGTAATCATAATAACTGACGAAATACTCCACCGCATTGTTCGGGAAGAACTGCTTGAATTCCGAATAGAGCTGGGCAGCCAGGGTCTTGTTGTGGGCCAGGACCAGCGTAGGTCGCTGCACTTCCTGTATCACATTGGCGACCGTAAAGGTCTTCCCCGATCCCGTAACCCCCAGGAGGGTCTGATACTGCTCATTATTGTGGATCCCTTTTACAAGCTGGTCAATAGCCTGAGGCTGGTCCCCGGTAGGTTTAAAATCTGACTTGACTTCGAATTTCATGCGGCATTTTTTTCTAGCCTGCAAAAATACTGAATATTCTCACCTAATCAAATTAACGGCCCTCGTAAATACGTTGTAATCAGGTGAGTTAATTACAGATCCCGCTTCTTCAGCAGCAGGTAGGACATATAGGTGAAAAGCAGCGTCCAGCCTATAACAATGAGCAGCTGGTACCAGTGGATGGCATAGTCCTTTGTGATTTCTGAACCTAATTGGGTAGCTGCAGACTGGATGGCCCCCAGTCTGGTGAACGGCTCCCTCACCAGTAAGCTCATCGATTCCAGGGGAAAGAACTGGGCGATGTGCTCTGCGGTATTCCCGTCCCGGAACAGCCGGTACTCCAGAACCCCTCTGGCAATGCTCTCCAGGATCCACCAGATGAACAGGAAGCCAAGCGCAAAGGCCGAACGTTTTACCAGGACCCCTAAAAACATCGCGAATGCGAAGAAGCCGGTGAGTTTGATGAAATAGGCCAGCAGGTATTCCAGGTCCGAAAATATGATCGAGGCTTCGGTATAATCAGAGAATGACAATCCAAGGATCAGGGAGACGATAAACAGAAAGATGGTGGAAAGCAGGGCAAATGATACGACCGTCAGGAATTTGGAAAGCACAAATTCCTTTTTGCTGAGACCATCGATCAGGTTTTGTTTTAGGGTACGGTTGGAGTATTCGTTAGACATCATGGAGACGATCACAATGGCCAGGAATAATTTAAGCGTGGCTGCAATATAGGTGTTAAAGTGCCAGATGTAGGGGAAATTGAAAACGCCCATGTCTGCCACCCGTCCGCTGATCTCTCCAAAGTTGAATTCTATGGAAGCGATCAGGGAGATGAAGGTGATCAATATGAAGTAAGTAGTGATAAGGATCTTTGCAGACTTACTGTACTTTAATTTGTGAAATTCTATGCTAAGTAAACGTAACATCAGGCGGAGATTTGGTTGGTTAATTGTAAAAACTGCTCTTCCA
>JBEPWW010000317.1:0-3079 GCA_041642215.1 Salinimicrobium sp.
CTTTCTTCTGCAGCTTTCCACGGTGTCGCAGATACCAATTCCTTTCCTTTTCAGGAATTGCTTTCGCTCTTCTACAGCTTCCCGGCTGGTTTCAAAGCTAAGGTCCAGGTCAAACACCCGGTCGATCACCTGCCAGAGGAGACCATCCCGGCTACCATAGCAAAAATCCACATCTCCTTCCCTGAGCTCCCCGGTCGTGAACCTTGGTGGAGGCAAGGTGCCCACGATCAATTTGGTGGCATTCTCGGGAATGAATGGCGGATAGGGGTGGGTATGGTGAAACATGGTTTTTTGCTTTGCGTTTTTTGTTTTTTTATGAAAGCTGTTGGCTGTTAGCTGTTAGCCTTTAGCTCATATTCTTTTTATTTCATCTATTCCCTAAATTGGAATTTAGAATTTGTTTTATTGTATTTTCATTACTTCCTGTTCACATTTTCCATACCAGATTTATTATTTTATACCGGCGGTCAGGCTTTGCCGGGCAACAGCTCAGCTCTGAATGACAGTGAAAAGATTCCGGCCGACCGGCAGGCAGGCTTCGCTACGCAAAAGCTCCGCTCTGAATGCCAAATAAAAAGCTTCTTCATTCCATTGCCCTCACATTCTTCTACATTTTTTGGAAGTTGAACCTTGTTCCTGGAATTTTATCATGTTTATTCCTTAAAAATCAGACCTTTAACCTTTTAATACCACCACCAGGTCATCTGCAAACACCATGGTACCTTCCTGCAGCACGATCTTATCCACTTCCCCGGGAGCATTTGCCGTAATAGTGGTCTCCATTTTCATGGCTTCGATCACGAACAAAGGCTGATTCTTTTCGACCTTTTCGCCGGGACCAACCAGTATAGAGGAGAGGGAGCCCTGCAGCGGGGCACCTACCTGCTTTTTGTCCTCTTTGTCTACTTTTTGATGGACTACCTTATCCACTTTGACCGATCTGTCCTTCACCTCCACATTCCGTGTCTGTCCGTTGACCTTAAAGAAAACCTTGGCCATTCCGTTCTCATCGGCAGCACTTACCGAAACAAACTGTATGAGCAGGGTCTTACCCCGGTCCAGTTCCACGATGATCTCCTCCCCCGGATCCATTCCGTAGAAGAAATTTTTGGTGGGAATATTGATCACATTGCCATACTCCAGGTGGTGGTTATAGGCATCTGTGAACACTTTTGGATATAATTTATAAGACAGGAAGTCAGTAATATCCAGGTCCCGGCCCATTCCTTCTTTAAACAGTTTTTCAAACTCAGCATATTCCTCTTCAAAATCAATGGGGTCCAGGTGCGCGTTCGGCCGTTCGGTATAGGGTTTCTCCCCCTTGAGGACGATCTTCTGTATCTTTTCGGGAAACCCGCCGTATGGCTGGCCCAGATCTCCTTTGAAGAAGCTCACCACAGATTGTGGAAAGGAAAGCTCCTCCCCTTTCTCCAGCACATCCTCGATAGTCAGGTTATTACTCACCAGGTACTGCGCCATATCCCCCACTACTTTGGAGCTCGGGGTCACTTTGATGATATCCCCAAAAAGATCATTTACTTTGCTGTACATTTCAGTGATCTCATGGAACCGGTCTGCCAGCCCAAGGGACTCTGCCTGGGGTTTAAGATTGGAATACTGCCCCCCGGGTATCTCATGCTTGTATACCTCTCCGGAACCTGCCTTAAGGCCCGATTCAAAGGGATAATAGTACCGGCGTACAGCTTCCCAGTACTGGGAATATTCATTGAGCTTGTCAAAATCCAGTTTTCTTCCGCGGTCATGGAACCTCAGCATCTCTGCCACAGAATTAAAATTGGGCTGAGAGGTGAGTCCCGAAAGGCCTCCCATGGCCAGGTCGATCACATCCACTCCCGCCTCTACAGCCTTGAGGTAAGTCGCCGCCTGTATGGAGGAGGTGTCATGGGTGTGCAGGTGTATGGGGATATTGATACGTGATTTTAGGGAAGCGATCAATTCATACGCCGCATCCGGTTTTAGGATCCCTGCCATGTCTTTTATCCCGAGAATATGCGCCCCCGCATTCTCAATGTCTTTCGCCAGGTTAATATAATACTTAAGGTCATATTTGGTTTCATCAGGGTCCATGATATCGCCGGTATAGCAAATGGTTCCCTCTGCCAGTCCTTTCGTGCGGTTTCGCACGTGGTCGATGCAAGGGGCAATGGATTTCATCCAGTTCAGGCTGTCAAAGATCCTGAAGACATCGATCCCGTTTTCCCAGGACTGCTCCACGAATTTCTCGATCAGGTTATCGGGATATGCGGTATACCCAACCCCGTTTGAACCGCGCAGAAGCATCTGCATAAGTACGTTGGGCATGGCCTGTCTTAAAAGCCGCAGCCGCTCCCATGGATTTTCTTTCAGGAACCTCATGCACACATCAAAAGTGGCTCCTCCCCAGATCTCCATACTGAAAACCTCGGGATGGTTTCGGGCAAAACCTTCCGCCACTTTGATCATGTCACTGGTGCGCATCCTCGTGGCCAGCAAACTTTGATGCGCATCCCGCATCGTCGTATCGGTATAGTGTACTTTCCCCTCGTGCAGCAGCCAGCGGGAAAATTTATCAGGGCCGTATTCGTCCAGCAGATTCTTGGTTCCCTTCGGGAACTCGTCATTCGCATTAAAAGAAGGAATAGTTGGTTTAATGAAGGTCCTGTCTTTTTCCGGATGCTTTACATCCTCATTGCCATTGACGATCACATCCCCCAGGAACTTTACCATCTTGGTGGCCCTGTTGCGGGTTTTTTTGATCTCGAACAGTTCGGGGTGGTTTTTAATGAAATTCACGGTCACATCCCCGTTCCTGAAGGTAGGGTGCGAGAGAATATTATCCAGAAAGCCAATGTTGGTCATCACCCCGCGTATCCTGAACTCGGCCAAAGCCCGGCGCATTTTACGGCAGGAGCCATCGAGGGTCCTGCTGCTCGCGGACACCTTGACCAGCATGGAATCGAAAAAGGGTGATACCACAGCCCCCTGATAGATGCTGCCCGCATCCAGCCGGATCCCGAATCCCGAAGCACTTCTGTAGGTAGTGATGGTTCCATAGTCGGGTTTAAAATCATTGGTGGGA
>JBEPWW010000318.1:0-3074 GCA_041642215.1 Salinimicrobium sp.
ACATTGTTGGCCTGGGAGGTGTTCACGTTAAGGAACCGCTCATAATGCCCCAGGTCAAGATCTGTTTCTGCTCCGTCTTCAGTTACATAACATTCTCCATGCTCATAAGGATTGAGCGTCCCCGGATCTACATTGATGTAAGGATCCAGTTTCTGAATAGTGGTCTTGTACCCGCGCGCTTGAAGCAATTTTGCCAGAGATGCCGCAATAATGCCCTTTCCCAGTGATGAGGAAACGCCGCCCGTGACAAAAATATACTTGGTTTCAGCCATTTTAAAAGGTTGTTTTAGTGCTTCTTTATTCAGGGCGCTAAAATACAAAGAAGAATAGAAAAAGAAACCATTTCTATCGGTTTATGTTAGGAAAACCTTAAGGTTTTTTTCTGCGGAAAAACTCACTTTCTGGAAGAGGTGTTGGAAGGAGCAGGGTACTTTATCCTGATGGTTCTCAGGATCTGCTCCATCCCGTTGGTCTTGATATCCAGTACCTGCTGTAATTGGTCACCAAGCTTCCCCTTCGGAAAGCCCTGCTGCCTAAACCAGACCAGGTAAAATTCCGGCAGTTCTGAAAGATACCGGCCCTTGTATTTGCCAAAATGCATTTTGGCGTGGGCCAGGGTGATGAGTTCCTTGTAATTCGGCTGAAGATCCATGCCGCGAAGTTCAGGAAAATATCCGTAGCCCCGGCTGCCGGCCCCCTGTATTTTTATGCCCGCTTCATTGTTGGACCGGGATGGGTTCGAAAAAGGTTAAAATCGTGATAATTCAGCGGCTTCATCAACCGGTTCTTTCGGCAATTATTTATCTTGGGAATTCTAAAATCTTCCGCATATGGCTGTAATTGGATCGATCATAAAAGGACTCATCAAAACACGGGACGCGGTCGTGACCGACCCCGATCCCCTGGAGGCCCAGCATAAGGTCCTTAAGGAACTCCTGGAAAAGGCAAAGGACACCGCCTTCGGGAAACATTATAATTTCCGGGAAATCCTTAAGGCCGATGACCTGGAAAAGAGGTTTGCAGAAACCGTCCCCTTTTTGGATTATAACAGGATCAATTCCAAATGGTGGAGCAGGATGCACGAAGGGGAGGAAAATGTGACCTGGCCCGGGAAACCGCCCTATTTCGCCCTTAGCTCGGGTACCACAGGGAAATCCAGTAAAAGGATCCCGGTGACCGATGATATGGTGGAAGCCATCAGGCAAACAGGGATCAAACAGGTGGGCGCTCTGGCAAATTTTGACCTGCCCGCCGACTTTTTTGAAAAAGAGATCATGATGCTGGGTAGTTCCACAGACCTGGAACTGAAAGAAGACCATAAGGAAGGGGAAATTAGTGGGATAAGCGCCAGTGAGATCCCGTTCTGGTTCAGGAATTTCTATAAACCGGGCTCAGAGATCGCAGCGATAGATGACTGGGATGAACGTATCCTGGAGATCGCGAAAAAGGCGAAGACCTGGGATATTGGAGCCATAACCGGGATCCCTTCCTGGACCGAGCTCATGATCAAAAAGATCCTGGAGTACAATAAAGCGGCCAACCTGCACGAGATCTGGCCAAACCTGGAAGTATATTCCACGGGGGGAGTGGCCTTTGAACCCTATGAAAAATCATTCAATAAATTGCTCGGGCGGCCCGTGGTGGTGATCGACACCTACCTGGCCTCAGAAGGTTTTCTGGCCTTCCAGGCGCGCCCCGATACTTCTGCCATGAAACTGGTGCTGGATAACGGGATCTATTTTGAATTCGTGCCGTTCAAACCTGAATATATCGATGAGGATGGCTCTGTAAAAGATGGGGCGCCCGTTATTCCCCTTTCGCAGGTAAAGAAGGAAGAGGAATATGTGCTGGTGATAAGCACCGTGGCCGGGGCCTGGCGCTACCTTATTGGGGATACCATCAAATTCACGGATCTGGATCGCCATGAAATACGCATCACCGGCAGGACCAAGTTCTTTCTTAATGTCGTGGGGTCCCAGCTATCGGTGAACAAGATGAACGATGCGGTGAAGGAACTGGAGGAGAAATACAGCCTCGAGATCCCGGAGTTTACGGTTGCCGCGGTGAAAAAAGACGGGGAGTTTATTCACAAATGGTACCTGGGAGCAGAAGGGGAGGGGGAGGCCAACCCGCAGGAACTCGCCCGTAGCCTGGACGAAATCCTTAAGGAAGCCAATAAGAATTATAGTGTCGCCCGCTCAAAAGCCCTTAAAGGGGTTGAAGTGGTGGTCGTTCCGCCCGATTATTTCTACGAATGGAGTGCCCGTAACAAGAAAAAAGGCGGGCAGGTGAAAATGGAAAAAGTGATGAAGGAGGAAAAATTTGCAGAATGGGAGCATTTCGTGAAAGAACAGGAAGAAAGGTCCTAGATCCTTAACTATCCTCCCGCTCCACGGCCTGCAGATCTCTTTCCTTATCAGATTCCTCCAGGTCCTCTTCCAGCTTGTTGACCAGCACCACGATCTCTTCGGGGGAAAGGTAAAGCCTCGCGATCCTTTCTTTATAGGTATCTGAAAGGTGAGAGTGGTTCAAAATATAATCCTTGGTCGCCAGAATGTAATCCCCCATCCCATTATTGACGGCATAGGTGTCAGCCACCCGCTCTGCCTCCTTGATATAGTTTTTTGAGGTGATATACCTGACCCCGAAGATCACCAGCCCCATAGCCGATTTCTCCCGGTAATCCATAATATGGCCCAGCTCGTGGCCCAGCCAGCCCACCAGTACGTCTTCCGGGAGTTCCTCCACAGGGATTCGCTCATCCTCGATCTTTAGAGTGCTGCTTATAAATACATAATAACTGCGGTCGTTCTTGCCCTTGAAAAGATTAGTGAATACAGGCTGGGCCTGCATAAAGGATTTTTTGATGTCTTCCTTCATCCTGAATTCGATGGAAACCTCCTTAAGCTCTGGAAAATAGGAGAGGGCCGCTTTGGCTTCCTTAAGAATAACGTCCGGGATGATCTTGTTGTCCTGGTATGTGGTAGAGGTGGTTGAAATCATAGATTTTTTTTGGGCACAGCCGTTGGAGACCAACAAAGCTGGAAAAATAAGGCTGAGTATGAGGATTCTTT
>JBEPWW010000319.1:0-3027 GCA_041642215.1 Salinimicrobium sp.
CGGTTAAAAAAGAAAGGCAGGTGAATTACCTGCCCCTCTAATTCTGATCATGAAAAAACTCAATCCTACTTAAAATCTTCTATTGCTTCACTTAGATCAAACACCTTTTGATCCTTGAATTTGTTCTCCAGAATACTACTTCCCGAAGCAGAACGGTATCCCCCGGCACAATGCACCACTAAAGGCTTATCTGCAGGTAATTCCTCTGCCCGTTCACGAAGTTCATTCAATGGGATAGCAACGGCATCCTCAAAGGTTTTTCCTTCGGCCACTTCTCCATTGTTCCTGATATCGACAATGGTATACTTCTCTTTATTGGCTTTAAAATCTTCCAGATCAAGTTGGGGTGAAGTCTGCTTCACAGCATTAGATAAGGTCACAACTCCTTTGAGCTGTTTTTCATATCCAATCTTTGCTGTTCTTTCCAGGATCTCATCTATATCCCCAACACTTTCTACCACCAGGTAAAAAGGCTCTTCAGGTTTAATAATAGCTCCCAGCCAGGTTTCGTATTTATCCCCCTCTGTTCTGGACATGATATTGATGCTGTTTGGCAGGTGACCTTTTTTATAAGCGTCTCCATCCCTGACATCCACAACGGTTACCCCATCCTCGACTTTATCTGCATCCAGTTTTACAGGTACGCTATATTTTGCTTTCTGTACCATTTCAGCTCCGGTACGGTTCATATCTACATTGAATCCAAAGTATGCCGGTATGAATGGCTGGTCCTTCAGGATCTCCTCCACGAACTCCTCCTCTGTCTGCTCTTTGAACGCCCAGTTTCCTTTACGTTCATCCCCTAAAGTACTGGAAGCGGCATCACTCATGTTTTTACCACAAAGCGATCCTGCCCCATGTGCGGGATAAACCACCGCTTCATCAGGGAATTCATTGAACTTGGTACGCATGGTCTGGTACATGGCTTTAGCCAGTTCCACCCGCTTGGCTTTCATGTTTCCGGCTTTTTCCCTCAAATCGGGACGGCCAACATTTCCTATAAATAACGTATCTCCTGTAAACAGAGCGGTATCTCCATCTTCCTCTGCCACAAACGTCAAACTGTCGGGAGAATGTCCCGGGGTGTGCAGGGGACGAATAGTCGCGTTCCCTATCTTCACGCTCTGGCCTTCATCAAAACTGTTATGAGGATAGCTCACCCCTACCTTTTCACTAATATAGATCGTTGCACCTGTCTCCTCATGTATCTGCAAATGTCCGCTCACAAAGTCGGCATGCGGGTGAGTTTCAAAAACGGCAACTATTTTAGCGTTATTCTCTTCTGCGAATTTGTAGTACTGCATGGGATTACGGCTGGGATCAACCAGGGCCATTTCACCATTACTTACAATCGCATAGGAATAATGCGCTAAAGGGTCGTCTTTAAACTGTTTTATCTTCATTTTTTTACCTTTTTATTAAACTTCTTTTTTTCTTTTTTCGGTTATTGAAAAGACCGGGTTTCTTTATTTCTGCGGAAAATTCTCCGGTTCTCTTTATAACTAACTGGCGCAAAAATATTGGATTTTTAGAGGGAACGCAGTAACTTTTGTTACAAACCTCCCCCGGGGGTAAAATCACCCGAGGATTTATTAATGTAATCTGCTCAGAAATAGAAATTTGTGACAAAATTTATCTGATTGTAATTACTTTTATTAAATGCCCGTCCCGGGTCCAACATATTCTCATTTTGTTTATATACCCACAAAAGGTCCAGACTCAGGCCTTCTAAAAACTCATGAAAAACATACTGCACACGGGTATTTACCTGGAATGACTCATCCACGTTGTATTTATTAAGCCCCCGCTCTCCCATTTCTATGCCCGAGAGTTGCTGCATTTCCAGTCCCAGCCTAAGGTCAGGGCTTATAAAATACTCTCCTTTTAGCGCATATACATTGACCCCACCCAGTCCTTCCAGGCGGGATCTGGAAATGGAAGTATAGAAATGGTCCCGGCCCAGTTCTTTGGGAAATAAAAACCTCCCCGTATCAAATGCGTGGGTATAAGCCAGCCCTACCCACCAACTGTCGTGGTTCCAGGATAGTTGTGAACTTAGCACCTGTCCATTTTCGTCCGGCTGCACATATCGATTTGCATAGGGGAGCATTTTCGAATAAGGCAAAGGGGACTGATACACGTATTGTATTCCCAGGTTGAGTTCCCGAAGCTTGTAATCGGTCTGGATCCAAACGGTGTTCAGGATATCATCGAGAAACAAGTCATAGAAATTAAGCCCAAAATCCTTGTGCTGAAAATGATAGCTCAGGACCCCGATCCCCCGTGGATCATAATAGGTATGATAATTGGCCGGCTCCCCGTTTGGTTGCAGGCCATTTGGAAAAAGTCCCATCCCTTCATGAAGGTCAAACCACTCTGTGGTGGAGCGCGGGGAAACCCCTGTAAGCCAGCCCAGATTCACCTCATGTCCTGCCACAGGGTTAAAATTTCCCCATGCCCCTTTGAAGGCAAAAGGTTTCATGCGGCCATCACTGTAATTCAGCAAAGGGGTGTATTCCGTTCGTATCTTTCCGAAGGAGACATAAGATTCCCCGAAGGTATACCTTAGGAAAAGTTCCTCCAGTCGGTCGAGGTCATCAAAATTGCCTTTGTCCAGAACATCATAAAGCTCATATTCCCATTTTGCTCCACCGGTTGTAGCATCATTGGGCTGGAGGTCGCCGCCAAATGTTCTGTAGGTAAAGATCCCCTTTACTCCCAACTCAAAACCATGAAAACTGCCGGTAGTGACCCCCACTGCCGCACCTGTTGCATTGGTGTAGAAATCGGGGTATCCTCCCGAATTGATCGTGCTAAGAAAATAATTTCGAATATGCCCGTGTACCCGTGCCCTAGAAAATATCTTTACCAGCTGTTCCTGCTCCAGATCATTCCCGGGCACATGCTCCTGGGAGTTACCTCCTGTGGCAAGTAACAGCACAAGGATTAATAAAGATATTCGAAAATTCATACCGATAAATGGTATTTCAGGCTTCATATTCATAATGGCTAACCCGGTTTAAAGGG
>JBEPWW010000320.1:0-2997 GCA_041642215.1 Salinimicrobium sp.
CCTAAATTTTACGCTGGACGGGCTTTCACTGCTGTTTTCTTTGCTTATAACCGGGATTGGTTTCCTTGTTTTTGCCTATACTGCTGCATATCTTAAAGGACATTCCTATCTGGACCGTTTCTATGGATACCTTGGGATGTTTATGGGAGCGATGTTAGGGCTGGTCCTCTCTGATAACCTGCTTTCCATGTTCCTGTTCTGGGAACTTACAAGTATAAGTTCATTCTTTTTGATCGGGTTCAATAACACCAGCGAAGCTTCTAGAAAATCTGCGATTCTTGCCTTGGCCATAACAGGATCGGGAGGTTTTTTGCTCCTGGCAGGTTCCCTTCTTTTAGGAAGTGTGGCGGGTACGTACAGCATTTCTGAAATGGTAGGAATGAGTGGAGCCATTGCGCAAAGCGAATACTACCTGCTTATAATAATCCTGATGTTTGGTGCCGCTTTTACCAAATCGGCACAATTCCCTTTTCACTTCTGGCTTCCCGGAGCCATGAAAGCTCCTACACCTGTCTCTACCTATCTGCACTCTGCTACAATGGTAAAAGCCGGAATATACCTGTTGTTGCGTTTTACGCCGGTGCTGGGAAATCAGGAAGTTTGGAACACCACGCTTATCGTTGTTGGGGGGGTCACCATGTTCTATGCGGCCGTACATACCTTATTTCGAACAGACCTTAAAGGAGTACTGGCCTATTCTACTATTTCTGTCCTGGGCTTGCTGGTCTTTTTGATTGGCCTGGGTACCGAATATGCTTTAACTGCGGCCGCAGTGTATATTCTGGTACATGCCCTATATAAAGCAACCCTTTTCTTAATAACGGGAATTATAGATCATGAAACGGGTACGAGAAATGTTACTGTTCTTGCAGGACTTAGAAAGGTTATGCTCCCTGTAGCCATCGCCGGGTTACTGGCTGCTGTTTCCAGTGCCGGTATGCCGCCTACCATTGGTTTTGTAGGGAAGGACCTGGTTTATGAAGCCACCCTCCACATGGGGGATTGGTCAGTCATTCTGACCATCCTGGCTATTGCCACTAATATTCTTATACTTTACGCCGGCTTTGTTGCCGGGATAAAACCCTTTACAGGAAAATTACCCGATGAGTTTTCAAAGGTCCATTTGCCCAGCTTCCTCATGTGGGTGCCGCCTGTTATTTTGGCTACTCTGGGATTATTGATAGGGATTTTTCCCGCATTGATCGACGGGCCATTGATTAGGCCAGTGATAAACTCGGTGGGTCTGGACGGGGATGCCGTTTACCTCAAGCTTTGGCATGGATTCAACCTTGTGCTGGGTCTGAGCGCCCTTACCCTTGCCGGAGGATTTATTCTGTATTTCATGCTTAAACCTTCTGAAAAGCGGGAGGAGGCTATTGCAAAACTGGATTTCCTTGCACCCAAAAGTTTGTTGCTGAAATTTGCCTCTGGATTTAAGTATTTTTCGGGAAGCTGGACCAGTTTGTTCCAGAATGGCTTTTTGAGAAATTATGTCAGTACCATTGTTGTTTTTCTGGTAATACTTGTAGGATATTCACTTTATCAGGGAAACAGTGGTTTTCCTATTGATCTGGATTCCTTCTCAGGGATGACCTTTTATGAAATTACCATAATGGTGATCATGTTTCTTGCGGTGTTGTTTGTCGTAGGCTCCAATTCCCGGCTTACAGCCGTGGTAGGGATGGGAGTGGTTGGATATGCCATATGTTTGCTTTTCGTTATTTATAGTGCCCCAGACCTGGCGATGACTCAGTTTTCCATTGATACACTTACAGTCATTCTTTTCGTACTGGTGCTTTCCAGTCTTCCAAAGTATTTGACTATTACAGATTACAAGGTAAGGATCAAGGATGGAGTCCTTTCTGTCGCATTTGGAATTTTGATCACGCTTATTTCCTTGGAAGTGCTAAACCAGCCTGTGAATAAGCAAATTAGTGAGTTTTATGCAGAGAATGCCTACATTCTGGCACATGGGAAGAATGTTGTTAATGTGATCCTGGTAGACTTCAGGGGGACAGATACCCTTATAGAGATAACTGTTTTGACGGTGGCAGCTTTAGGGGTATTCAGTTTGCTTAAACTGCGGTTAAAAAGGGAAGAGAGAAAAATCAATGACTAAAGCTATTGAGGTCCATAATAACAAAATAAAGATCAAATGAAGACCATAATACTTAGAACCGCGTCCAATTACATGCTGCCTTTGTTGCTGGTTTTTTCCGTATTTATCTTGCTGAGGGGGCACTATTTGCCCGGAGGTGGATTCGTTGGCGGATTAATCGCTTCTATCGCATTTGTCCTGCACGCCTTTGCCAACGGACTGAAGGACACAAAAGATCTTCTCAAGGTCCATCCGGGTTTCTTAATGCCGGCGGGTCTTGGCCTTGCATTTCTAAGCGGAATCGCGCCCATTGTGGGGGTGGGGCTTCCTTTCATGACCGGCATCTGGTGGCCCGAGTCTGTCGCTGTTATAGGCAGTATAGGTTCAGCCTTATTTTTTGATATTGGCGTTTACCTGGTGGTAATAGGAGTGACCTTAACCATAATTTTTACAATTTCAGAATCAACCTAAGTTATGGAAGTTCTACTGGCAATTATGATAGGTACTCTTTACGCTGCAGGCATTTATTTGATCCTGCGCCGAAGCCTGGTAAAGCTAATAATAGGTGTTATCCTTCTGGGGAATGGGGCAAACCTGCTTATATTCCTGTTGGGGCGTATTGCCAAGGGCAGCCCACCCATTATACCCGAAGATTCAAAAGTTTTTTTAGAGGCCTATAGCGATCCTCTTCCGCAGGCTTTGATCCTTACTGCCATTGTGATTAGCTTCGGCCTGCAGGCCTTTGCAATAATATTGGTAAAAAGGGCCCATAAAGTAGTCAAGACAGACGATTTAGATGAAATGAATACAACAGACGAGTACTCATGATGCAGCAGTTAGTAATGTACCCCTTATTGTTTCAAATGTTTTTCGCTATCCTGCTCATGTTCTTATGGAGC
>JBEPWW010000321.1:0-3008 GCA_041642215.1 Salinimicrobium sp.
ACCTGGAGGAGCGGCTGCGAAAATATGTGATTACGGCCCCTTTTGATGGGATCCTTACAGAAGCCCTTGTCAACCGTGGAACTTTGATAAGACCAGGGCAAAAGCTGGGTGAATTTATTGATCCCTCTGTCTATGAACTGGAGGTGTCGGTGGCCAAGAAATTCAGTGATCTGCTTGAGACCGGGCAAAAGGTAGGTTTAAATACTTTAGAAGGCAGCAGGAAATTTTCAGGAGAAATAAGCCGCATCAATGCCAGGGTGGATCAGGAGACCCAGTCCATTCAGGTATTTATTAAGATAGAAGGGAAAGAGGTGCGTGAAGGCATGTACCTTGAAGCTTTGCTCCACGCCCGGGATGCAGACGATGCCATTGAAGTGCCCAGAAGTCTTCTTGTGGAGCGTTCGAAATTATATGTGGTAAGGGATAGTGTTCTGGAGCTGGTAGAGATCCAGCCTGTTTATTTTGGTAAAGACAAAGTAGTGGTGCAGGGCCTTAAAGATGGTCAGGCCATACTATCTTCAAGTGTGCCCGGGGCTTACCCCGGAATGCTTGTGAATGTTCAGCAAGAGCAGGGTACTTTAAATAAACAGTAGGTTTGAGAAATATCATTAGTTATTTTATAAAGTATGAGGTTGCTGTAAACGTGATCATCATTGCTTTTGTGATCTTCGGGACGGTTGGGATCTTCAGTATGAGTTCCTCCTTTTTCCCTTTGATCGATTCCAAGATCATAAATATTAATATCACCTACCCGGGATCAGCCCCTCAAGAGGTAGAGGAAGGGATCATCCTAAAGATCGAAGATAACCTCAAAGGCCTCGCCGGTATTGATCGGGTTACCTCGGTAGCCAGGGAAAGCGGCGGCTCTATTACGGTAGAGATCGAAAAAGGGGAAGATGTCGATGTGATGCTTACCGAGGTGAAAAATGCCGTGGATCGGGTTCCTACTTTTCCTACAGGGATGGAGCCGCTGGTAGTCTCCAAACAGGAGGCGATAAGGCCTACACTTTCTTTTGCCATAAGCGGAGATAATGTTCCGCTGGTGTCCCTGAAAAGGATTGCTCAACAAATAGAAAATGACTTGCGGATGCTGAAAGGGGTATCCCAGATCGAGATCTCGGGTTTTCCCGAAGAAGAGATTGAGATTGCCGTAAGTGAGAATGACCTTCTGGCCTATAATCTCACCTTTGAAGAAGTGGCGCGGGCAGTGGGGAGATCCAATATTCTCACTACCGGTGGGACGATCAAAACCAGCGCTGAGGATTACCTCATTAGGGCGAGCAGCCGGGAATACTATGCCGATGCTCTGAACGACCTGGTGTTGCGTTCCTCAGAGACAGGGCAGATCATCCGCCTGGGAGATATAGCAACGGTGAGGGACCAGTTCGCTGAAACCCCCAATGCGCTGTATTTTAACGAAAATGTGGCCGTAAATGTCACAGTGAGTAACACGAACAATGAAGACCTGCTCTCGGCCGCCGAAAAGGTGAATGATTATGTGGAGCGGTATAACGAGCGAAGCAGTAATGTGCAGCTTAATGTGGTCTCTGATTCTTCCATTACCTTAAAACAACGAACAAACCTGTTGCTGGAGAATGGTTTGATGGGGATCATCCTGGTGCTGTTCTTCCTATCCCTGTTTTTAAATATCAGGCTGGCCTTTTGGGTGGCGCTGGGGCTTCCAATCGCCTTTCTGGGCATGTTCATTTTCGCCAGCAATGCCGGGGTGACCATCAATGTGCTTTCCCTGTTCGGGATGATCATTGTGATCGGGATCCTTGTGGATGACGGGATCGTAATTGGTGAAAATATCTATCAGCATCATGAAATGGGAAAATCTCCTGTACAGGCAGCCCTGGACGGAACCATGGAAGTAGTGCCGCCAATTATTTCGGCGATCCTGACCACCATTCTGGCTTTCTCGACCTTCCTCTTTTTGGATAGCCGTATCGGGGAATTTTTTGGGGAGGTGTCCACCGTAGTGATCTTAACACTTGTGGTTTCTTTAGTGGAGGCCCTGATCATCTTACCGGCCCATATTGCACATTCCAAAGCCCTTCGGGACCGTAGTAAAGATGAGCCACGGAAGAAAAAAGGTTTCTCCCTGTTTTTTAGCAAGATGAGAGTTCTTAACCGTATGGGGGATCGTATCATGGTGAAATTAAGGGATAAGACCTACAGCCCAATCCTTAAGTTCGCCCTGAAACAGCAGATCCTGTCCTTTAGCATTCTTGCAGCGATCTTAATCCTTACCATTGGAGCTATTGGGGGAGGCTGGATTCGAATCACGCTTTTTCCAAGTATTGCCAGTGACCGGGTGAGTATAGACCTGTTAATGCCCGAAGGGGTGAATCCGGCCCGAACAGATTCTATTATTTCCATGGTGGAAGACGCTGTATGGAGGGTGAATGAAGATTTTACGGCTCGCCAGTCGGGAGGATTGCAGGTGGTTGAGAATACCATCAAACGTGTAGGCCCCGGGAATAATAAAGCTTCACTTCAGGTAAATCTCTTGCCGGGGGAAGACCGGGATATTGGTTCGCCCGAAATCACCAATGCCATACGGGAGGAGGTAGGACCCGTTTACGGGGTGGAAAACCTAACCTTTGGTTCGGGTGGTAATTTTGGGGGGGCTCCGGTTTCGGTTTCTTTGCTGGGGAATGATCTGGAAGAACTGGAGGCTGCCAAGGAAGAATTAAAGCAGGTATTTGAGAGTAATCCCCTTTTAAAGGATATCAGTGATAATGATCCCCAGGGGATCAAGGAGATCAATATTTTGCTGAGGGATAATGCCTACGCCCTGGGGCTGGACCTGAGTGAGGTGATGCGACAGGTGAGGAATGGTTTCTTTGGCACCCAGGCGCAGCGTTTCCAGCGGGGGCAGGATGAGATCAGGGTATGGGTGCGCTATACCCGTGAAAACCGTTCCTCTATTAATGACCTGGACGATATGCGGCTGGTGACCCCTTCGGGAGACCGGGTTCCGTTTGCAGAGATTGCCACCTATG
>JBEPWW010000322.1:0-3006 GCA_041642215.1 Salinimicrobium sp.
CCTTTTGTTTGGCCAGTTCCCCCAGGGTGTACTCCGGGTCGATGTCCAGGATGTTAAGGGCGAGGCCATAGACAGGATGAAAGTTTACCACTGCCTGTACCACAACGGTCATGTCATCCTTGAGGTCTTCGTTGAGCACCCTAAGAAACTTCTCATTGATCTGGTCAAAGTTCGACTTCCAGATATTTCCCCGAAGCTCGGCGATGATCCTGCCATCTTTTTTCTCAACCAGGTCGGGATAACAATGACCGGTGTGTTTGTAAAAATTCAACCTGACGATCTCTGCCTTTACCCATATAACATTGCCGCAGTGGGCATTGATCACATTTTCAATGGCTTCTGTTACTTTGGAAAGGGGAAAGATCCTTTTTGCTGACATGGGGACGATCACATTCTTGGTGCAGATAAAGATAAGAAAATTTGGCACCCCTTTTCCTGCAAAAGCGATACGTGAAACATGATTTTAAAACACGGGCCCGGTTATTCAGCAGCAGCAGATTCCTCTGTTTTCCCCAGTGGCATCTCGAAAGTAAAGCGGGTTTCTTCTTCTGTAGACTTTACGCTGATGCTGCCGTCATGGGCACGGGCAATTTCTGAAGCAATGTATAAGCCCAGGCCTAGCCCCTTCTTCCCTGCTGTAGTGTCCTTACGGTAAAACGGTTTAAAAAGGTTTTCCATAGCCGAATCAGGAATCTTTTCCCCCTGGTTGATCACGCTCAGGCTAAAAGTATTATCTGCGGTAGTTGCCTTTACTTTTATAGGAGCATCTACCGCTCCATGGGTTTCGGCGTTACCCAGCAAATTGGACAACACCTGACCTATCCTGTCTCTGTCACTATACACCGGCTCCCTTAGGGCAATCTCGGTTTCGATAATCCGCTCCGGGGTGTTGGTACGCATCTCCTTTATCACCTGTTCTATGGACTCTATGAGAGTTCCGTTATTGCTCTTACGATTAAGAGAAATACCCTCGCCCAGTTTTCCACGGGCGAAATCCAGGATGTTCTCAATGAGGCCCTGCATCCGGAATGAGGTGGATTTGATCATAGCCGCATGGCGTTTGGTCATCTCATCCTGTGTGGTTTTCAACAGGATATCTGCGCTCATCCTGGTAGTCGCGAGCGGGTTCTTAAGGTCATGACCCAGCATGGCAATGAACTGTTCCCGCAGTTCGGCATTTTTCTTCTCTTCCTTGAGTTTTTCCACTGCAGCATTTTTTTCTTCGATGGCATAGAGGTGGAAGGAAATGAGATCGGCAAAAAGGCGAAACATTCCCCTTATCTCGGGGGTGTTGATCTTTTTAGGTTTCGGGTCTATGGCACAAAGGGTACCGAAGATACTACCATCCTTGCGGTAGATAGGTACAGAGATGTAGCTTTCTATACCATAGATCCTTGGGGTGTGATGATTACAGTAGACCGAATCATTTTTTACATGATCAATAAAAACAGCCTCATTCTTCTGGCGTACTTCATGACAGATGGTGGTTTCCAGTTCCAGTTCGTCCCCGGGATTTAGGCCGAAGGAAATATCATCTTTGGTGGTGCAGGTAATCCATTGCTCATCTGTTACACGGGCAATGGCCGCGAAGCCCATTCCTGTAGTACGGCAAACAACATCCAGTAACTGGTTTACAATCGGGATTCGGTTGACCGCATCCACATCGGCTGAAATGGTGAAGTTGAGACTTTTGATCGGGTAAAAATTTAAAGTTGAATTCAGCAAATATAGATAAAAATTATTAATTATCAGCGAGTTGAACAGAGACTTTCCTGTGGTAGCTCCTGATATGAGAGACCTAAGCAAATTATTATTTTTTACCTTCCGGTGGAATTTCCGAAAGGTCCAAGATGGAAGCCCTTTCCTGTGAACCTTTTTTGAACTGTAAATCAGGCTAAACGCTTGCGGGTACGAACAGGTATCCAAACGGGCTTTTGATCTTTTGCAAGGTCAAACCGGGAAGTCCTGACGACTACTTGGTAATTTGTCAGAAAATGCCGTTTATTGATTCCTGAATTCCCAGATCATAAGATCCCTTCTTTCCCGTCTTGCTGTATCGGCAAAGCTGTTGCTTTCGCTCAAAGTGTTTTCCAGATCCACGCGCAGGATATTTTGCGCCGGACCCGGGCTTTGTGCCGGATCAAAGATCACAAGGTCTCCGGTCGCGAACAGGAGCCGGCCTTCGGGTGTAAAAAGAAGACGTCCTGTATGAAGAGCAGTCCCTTCTGCAGGTTTTTCCTGCCGGTAGATCACTTCAAAATTCCGTATCTCATCATTTATAAGTTCTGCACGACCAATAGCTGCAGATCTCTCAAGATCTTCCCCTGTTTCTGAGAAGGAGAAGTATACATAGTTGTTGGTACTAAAATCAGGATCCACGGCAACATCGAGGGTCCCGCCGTTTTCCGGAGCAAGGGAATTTGGGGTTCCTTTAAGGTACTCCGATTTTTTATAGTCCTTATTCAGGATTCGTAAAGCACCGGAGCGGTCTGTGAACAATAACCGGTTATCGGGAAGAAATGCCATCCCCCGGGCCTGATCTGGCGCGGAGTTAAGGTAAATATCAAAATCTGTGATTGCAGGGTGACTGCTTACTCCTTGGGCAAAAGCCGTGGAAGCAAACAGGAAGGCAAACATCATGCTAATGTGCATAAAACCTGCGTTAAAAAATGTTTGGGATATTGAATGATTTTGCATGCTGTAAATGGTTTACAAGGTTGGTTGATTAGTCTTATTTATGGAGCCGGTTTAGGGCTGTTTAATTTTCTTTAGATGCAGGATCTTACCGTTGTCCTCATCGGTGAGCACATAAAGGGAACCATCGGGAGCCTGTTCCACATCCCTTATTCTTGCCCCCAGAGGAATGCGTTCGGTCTCGCTGGCCTCCTGTCCTGTTATTTCCACCCGCACAAGACCCGTGCTGGTAAGTCCGCCTATTAACATGCTGCCATTCCATTCTGGGAACATGTTACCGTCATAAAAGATCATTCCGGAAGGAGAGATGGT
>JBEPWW010000323.1:0-3006 GCA_041642215.1 Salinimicrobium sp.
GGTGGTCATCATCATGTAAATGAAAATGGCCACAGATGCCAGGATCGGGAATAAACTCACATGGTCTCCGTAGAACGGGATGTAGAACGGCAGGTCCAGGACCGTATCATAGCTCGAAAGGTCATCGGCCCAGAGGAATCCTTTTTGCCTTAGCTGGAAGGCACTTGGGAAGAACTGGAACAGGGCGTAGAAGACAGGGATCTGCATCAGGGCCGGTAAACACCCGCTCATGGGGCTCGCGCCGGCTTTGCTGTACAGCTTCATGGTCTCCTGCTGCTTCTTCATCGCGTTGTCCTTGTACTTCTCGTTGAGCTCATTGATCTCTGGGCGCAGGACCTTCATCTTGGCCTGCGATAAGTATGACTTATAGGTGACCGGGGATAATACGATTCGTACCACAATGGTCATGACAATGATCGCGATCCCGTAACTGGGTAACGCGTCTCCCAAAAAGGCGAAGAACGGGATGAAAATGTATTTGTTGATCCAGCCAAAGATACCCCAGCCCAAAGGAATGACCTCATCCAGGTTCCTGTCGTAGTCGTTCAGGATCTTATAATCACTGGGCCCGTAGTACCAGTTCATGTTGTAGTTAAGCTCCCCGCCCTTGAACTCCAGTGGGAAAGTGGAGGCGAAGGCTTTGGTGTAAACCGTATCGACCTCTTCGTCTTCCACCAGGTTCTCCGACCTGAATTTTCCGCGGGAAAAAGGGGTGTCGGTAAGCAGGATGGAGGTGAAGAAATGCTGCTTGTAAGCTACATAGGTGATGTCTTCTTCCTCGTCCTGTCCGTCTGTTACATAGTCGTCGCGCCCGTTGTCATACTCATAAATGAGTTCGGTATACCGGTTCTCATAAGAGATGCTTTTGGCGTGGCGGTAGCCCTTCAGCTTCCAGTCCATGACGGGTTCCCTGGAGGTGTTGAACACATCGCCCAGTCCCTGGGAACGTATGCTGAAGTCCAGCATGTACTCCCCCGGCTTTAGTACATAACGGTATTCCAGGAATTCGGTTTCTGAAGCTTTCAGCCGCATCGTAACGATGGTATTCTCCCCGCTTTGGGTTACACTGGGTTCGAAAAAGAGGTTCTGGGTGTCCAGTACCCGCCCGTCTGTCGTGCTGAAGTTGATATTGAAAGAGGCGTTCCCGTCCTTTATAAGATATACCGGGATGGAATCATAGGTCTTGTAGTTCTTCATCCGGGCCTCAGTGATGTACCCACCTTTATTGGCGATCTTGAGTTCCAAAACGTCATTGGAGACGGTGGTGATGTCTTCCCGGGCAGATGTCAGGGTGGCAGAGTAGCCAAAGGCCCCCAAACGGCTCTGGGCCTGCGCGATAGCGGCCGAATCTTTCTCAATACCTGTTGTGGTAACCTCCGAACCGGGTTCCTGCTGCGCATCAGGTGTTACCACCTCTTCTGTGGTAGTGCGGTCTCCTTCAACTTCTTCTGGAGTTCCCTGGTTCATATACAACATCCAGATCAGGATCCCTCCAATTAAGATGAATCCGATGAGGGAGTTGATGTCTAACTTTTTTTCTTCCATTATAAGGTGTAAATAATATTTGCGGGTTCTTCCGCAGTAGCCCTTGTTAGGGGCCGGTTATGATCGTTCTGCCGTGGCGGCATGTTCTTTTTCTTTAGAATAGTTCTTGGCAGCTTCCACAAAGGCAATAAAAAGAGGATGTGGGCTGGCCACGGTACTCTTGTACTCAGGATGATATTGTACCCCCATGAACCATGGATGCTCGGGGATCTCGATGATCTCCACCAGGTTTGTCCTGGGGTTCACCCCGGTGCTTACCATGCCGGCTGCTTCCAGCTGGGCGGTGTATTGATTGTTGTATTCATACCGGTGGCGGTGCCGCTCGGTGATGTCTGTGGTGCCATAGATCTTGTGTGCAAGGGAACCTTCCTTAAGATGGCACTCCCAGGCGCCAAGTCGCATAGTTCCCCCCATATGGGTGATCTCCTTTTGCTCCTCCATCAGGTCGATCACCGCATGCGGCGTATCGGGATCCATCTCGGTGGAATTGGCGTCTTTTAATTTCAGGACGTTACGGGCAAATTCAATTACCGCCATTTGCATCCCCAGGCAGATCCCCAGGAAAGGCATGTTATGCTCCCGTGCAAAACGCACCGCGTCTATTTTCCCCTCGATCCCGCGCTCCCCAAATCCGGGGGCAACCAGGATCCCGTCCAGGTGGGAGATCTTGTTGCGTATAGTAGTGTCGTTGATGAATTCTGAATGTATGCTCTCGATATTTACCTTCACTTCGTTCCTGGCGCCGGCATGGATGAAGGCTTCCAGGATAGATTTGTAGGAATCCTGCAGTTCGACATATTTTCCTATCAACCCTATGGTCACTTCGTGTTTTGGGTTCTTGTGCTTCTTCAGGAATTCGTTCCATTGGGTGAGATCGGGGGTGCTATCATCCGGCAGGGCCAGCTTCTTTAGGGTTACCCTGTCCAGCCCTTCTTCCAGCATCATGTTGGGTACGTCGTAAATGGTGGACGCGTCTATGGATTGGATGACGGCTTCCTGTTTTACGTTGCAGAACAGGGCCAGCTTGCGACGAATGTCGTCTCCCAGCTCATGTTCTGTGCGGCAAACCAGGATGTCTGCCTTGATCCCGCTCTCCATGAGGGTCTTGATACTGTGCTGGCTGGGTTTGGTCTTAAGCTCCCCCGCTGCAGAAAGGTATGGGACCAGCGTAAGGTGGATCACCAGGGCATTGTCGTCCCCCAGTTCCCATTTCAACTGCCGTACCGCCTCAATGTAAGGCAGGGACTCAATATCCCCTACAGTACCACCAATCTCGGTGATCACGATATCATATTGCCCGCTGTTGCCAAGTATCTGGATGCGCTCTTTGATCTCATTGGTGATGTGCGGTACTACCTGCACGGTCTTGCCCAGGAATTCCCCGCGGCGCTCTTTCTCGATCACGCTCTGGTAGATCCTTCCGGTAGTGACATTGTTGGCCTGGGAGGTGTTCACGTTAAG
>JBEPWW010000324.1:0-3005 GCA_041642215.1 Salinimicrobium sp.
ATTAAAAAATAGTTGCAGAGAGGAAGGGATTCGAACCCTCGATACGCTTTTGGCGTATACACACTTTCCAGGCGTGCGCCTTCGACCACTCGGCCACCTCTCTATTATAATATTTTCCGCTGCTTTAGAACAGTGCGCCAAATAACAAAAAAATTATTAGTTGGTCAAGCATCGTGAGTTAATTTTACAACATTTCCCCCCGAAGGGAAGTTTCAAAGATAGTTTAAAAAACTTTAGGAGACAGATCCTGCGCCAGAAGGTACATTAATTTCGCCACCGCCGCCTCTGTTGTAATGTCTTTACCCGATACCACCCCGATCTTTTTAAGTTGAGTACTGGTTTCATATTGCCCCATGGCTACACTCCCTCCAATACACTGGGTCACATTTACAATAATTATACCCTCTGCTATGGTGTTTCTTAAAAGTTCCACAAACCATTCCTCTGTAGGTGCATTTCCACTCCCGTAGGTCTCCAGGATCACTCCCTTTAAACCTTTTTTGGAAAATATATGTTCCAAAAGGGACCGGTTTATCCCGGGAAACACCTTGACAAGGGCGATTTGATCATTCAGTCCTTTATGAAGCTTCATCTTCCTCCTCCTGTTGGTCTTCCAGAGTGCGGGATGGTTCACCGCCAGGTGCACACCAGACTCTACCAGCGGCGGATAATTAAGCGATGCAAAGGCCTGAAAGTGTTCTGCATTGATCTTGGTTGTCCTGTTGGCGCGATAAAGCTTGTACTCGAAATAAAGCCCTACCTCGGTAATAACCGGTCGCCCATGACGTTGCAAACCCGCGATCTGTATACTGGTGATGAGGTTTTCCTTGGCATCTGTTCGCAGATCCCCGATAGGCAGTTGAGAACCGGTAAAAATAACAGGTTTGTGCAGGTTTTCGAACATGAAGCTTAGTGCAGAAGCACTATATGACATGGTATCACTTCCATGAAGGACCACGAAACCATCATACTGCTCATACTTCTCCTCGATAATCTCTGCAATTTGAAGCCAGTAACCCGGGTTCATATTGGAAGAATCAATAGGCTTACCAAAACTAATGGTATCAATAGTGTGCTCAAGAAGTTTCAACTCAGGAATATTCTGCAGCAGTTCATCAAAATTAAACGCCTTGAGCGCCCCGGTCTCAAAATCTTTTACCATACCAATGGTACCACCGGTATATATAAGTAAAATATTAGCGTTTGATCTCATTGAGGGCTTCCTGATTTATCACCGGATTAGCATACATCAGCAAATAACTGTTGACCGCAAGGGAGTTTTTAAAATCCACCCTTCGGATAAGCCTTCTTTCAAATTGCCTTTTTTCTTTATCAGTATAGAATTCCGCATGCTCCCTGTTACCGTTCAACAGGTCACAGGCGATATAATTGGAAGGCCACAATTTATAGCTGGCGTGAATTTTATGGTCAATAAGGGACGTGATCTGCTGGAGCTCCATGTTCACAGAAGCAGCATCTTCCTCAAGGTCGTGCAGGACCAAAGCCGAAATGGGCTTTCCGGCACTTATATGTATACGTCCTTTATTCCCTACTGCCCCTTTGAGAATGGATTTAAAATCTTCATTTGCTGATTTCGTATAGATCTGCTCCATTCTCTTTGCCAGGACCTCCGGCATCTTAAGTACATCTGTAGGATCGAACTCATAAGAAATAGAAACAGGAACAATTTTAAGTTTGGCGAAATACTCAGCTATACTGTCATCTTCCCTGGCCATAGCCAACATCTTCAAGACACCCTGCTGTGTATGATCATTGCCATCCTTGGTTCGCCCCTCCCGTTGCGCCATCCAGACAGAGCGTTTTTCTTTCAGCAACAATTCACGAATATACTCGGAAAGTTTCTGGGAGCTTTTTAACATTTCCCTTGGCCCCAGATTTCTCTTTACAAGAAAATTGCGATTAAGCCTGGAAAGGGCCAGTAAAAACGGCTTTTTCACAAGGTTATCCCCAATAGCAGAGGCCGTCATTGTAAGCCCGGTTTCGTACAACACACAGTTTAAAAGCGAAGTATCCAGGATAATATCACGATGATTGGATATATACAAGTAGGATTCTCCTTTTTTCAGCTCCTCAAAACCGGTATAAGAGAGTCCTTCTGAACTTTTTTCCAGCACTTTCTGAACCGTGAGGTAGATGATCGAGCTCTGAAAATCCCTAATGGAATTACAGGCAAGCACCTTTTTCTCTATCTCGCCAAAATCAGATTCCGGGAAAGTAAACGACAGCATCGCCTTTATCATCGGGTGCTTCAGGTACTGCCTTAGCGCATCCTGCACCTCGGAGTCTTCATAAAACCGGATATCATCGAATCTTGACACTATATTTTTAGCTTAAAGTTAGCAAAAGAACAAAAATTAAAATAATTCCACTTATCAAATCCCAAATATCTCTCTGGAATTGCGGGTTGTCACCTCAGCCACCTCTTCCGGGGAGGTCCCATAGATCGCCGCCACCTTTTCCAGTACGTTTACCACATAAACGCTCTCATTCCTTTTTCCCCTGTAGGGCACGGGTGCCAGATAAGGCGCATCGGTCTCCAGCACGATCTCTTCTAAAGGAATCTCGTTGAGGAACCTGTCGATCTTTCCATTCTTAAAAGTAACGACTCCCCCTATTCCCAGCTTCATATTATAGGACAATGCCTTTTTCGCATCTTCGAGACTACCGGTAAAGCAATGGAATATACCGTACAAACCTTCTCCTTTCTCGCTTTCCAGAACCTCAAATATCTCTTCAAAGGCTTTCCTGCAATGAATAACAATAGGTAAGCCGTGTTGTTTGGCAAGTTTTATCTGGCACCTAAAGGCTTCCTTCTGGATCTCAAGGGTGGAGGTATCCCAGTACAGGTCAATGCCTGTCTCCCCTACCGCACAAAATTTTCTGCAAGCGAGCTGCTCCCTAACGAACTCCAGCTCCTCCTTATAGTTTTCTTTCACATGCGTAGGATGCAATCCCATCATCAAAAACATTTTATCAGGATACTG
>JBEPWW010000325.1:0-2965 GCA_041642215.1 Salinimicrobium sp.
CCCCATTCCTCACATGGAGGCACTACCGGTTCGGGTATTTGTACTTCACTGGCGTCTCCAAAAAGACTTACCTGCGAAGAATTCTCATTTTCCTGATATTTCGCCGCATATTTTACCACCTTCTCCAAAAAGGTGATTCCGTCGCCCTCGTCATGGAAGTATTGAGCTCTGTGCGTATCACCAAAGCTGTCAAAACCACCGGCCAGGGCGAGATTCTCAAACGCCTTTTTGTTTGCTGCCCGTAAGTCGATCCTCTTTGCCATATCAAAAATAGATCTATAGTGACCTTTATCTTTCCTGTTCTCGACAATAGTTGCTACCGCTCCTGCGCCCACTCCTTTAATCGCTCCCATTCCAAAACGAACTGCATTCTCTTTGTTTACAGAAAACTTATAGTAGGATTCATTGACATCGGGCCCAAGGACATTAAGCTTCATACGCTTACATTCTTCCATAAAGAAGGTAACCTGCTTGATATCGTTCATGTTGTTGGACAATACGGCTGCCATATATTCCGCAGGGTAATGAGCCTTTAAATATGCAGTTTGATAGGCAATCCAGGCGTAACAGGTAGAATGAGACTTGTTAAAGGCATAGGATGCAAATGCTTCCCAGTCTTTCCATATCTTTTCCAGAACTTCCCGTGGGTGCCCGTTTGCTTCCCCGCCATCCAGGAACTTGGGTTTCAATTCCTCCAGCAGGGAAAATATCTTTTTCCCCATCGCCTTCCGCAGCACATCGGCTTCACCTTTGGTAAAGCTGGCCAGTTTTTGCGAGAGAAGCATCACCTGCTCCTGGTACACCGTAATCCCATATGTTTCTTTAAGATACTCCTCCATAGCCGGGAGGTCATAGACGATCTCCTCGTCCCCATGCTTTCGCGCAATGAAGCTGGGAATGTACTCCATGGGACCGGGCCTGTAAAGGGCATTCATGGCAATAAGGTCATCAAAAACCGTAGGCTTTAGATCTTTCATGTGCTTTTGCATCCCGGGAGATTCATACTGGAATATCCCTACAGTTTCTCCACGCTGGAATAACTCATAGGTTTTCTCATCATCCAATGGAAAACTGTCAGGATCAAGATCTATGTCGTGCCGCCCCTTCACAATCTTTACTGTATCCTTAATAAGGGTTAAAGTCTTTAGCCCCAAAAAGTCCATTTTAAGGAGGCCGGCACTTTCTACGACCGAGTTATCAAACTGGGTCACATAAAGATCTGAATCCTTGGCAAGGGCCACAGGTACAAAATTCGTGATATCGCTGGGGGTAATGATCACCCCACAGGCATGGATCCCGGTATTTCTCACTGATCCTTCTAGGATTCGCGCCTGATTCACGGTTTGAGCTTCCAGATCATCCCCTTCAGAAATATTGAGCAGCTCATTTACTTTATCGAGTTCTTCACTTCTAAAACTACTTTTCAGGGTTTTTTCATCCATTCCAAAGATCTTGGAAAGCTTGGTATTCGGGATGAGCTTGGCAATCCTGTCGGCTTCATTTAACGGCAGGTCAAGAACCCGGGCCGTATCTCTTATGGAAGACTTGGCAGCCATGGTGCCATAAGTAATGATCTGGGCCACCTGGTTTGCTCCATATTTTTTGATCACGTAATCCATTACGCGGCTACGGCCCTCATCATCGAAGTCGATATCAATATCGGGCATACTTACACGATCGGGATTAAGGAATCTCTCAAAAAGCAGGTCGTACTTGATTGGATCGATGTTGGTGATCCCAAGGCAGTAGGCAACAGCACTTCCCGCCGCAGACCCCCTTCCAGGCCCAACCGATACATCCATATTCCTGGCCTCCCGAATGAAATCTTCCACAATAAGAAAATAACCGGGGTAGCCGGTATTTTCAATGACCGAAAGCTCAAAATCCAGTCGCTCTTTTATTGAAGGGGTTATTTCTCCATACCGCTTTTCGGCCCCAACAAAAGTTATATGCTTAAGATATGCGTTCTCACCTCTCTTTCCTCCATCTTTGGCATCTTCGGCAACGATGAATTTTTCCGGAATGGTAAAGGCTGGAAGCAAGACATCACGTGCCAGCTCATAAGGTTCTATTTTATCCACTACTTCCTGTACATTGGAAATAGCCTCGGGAAGATCCTTAAAGAGGGCCTTCATTTCGTCACCGCTCTTAAAATAATATTCATTGTTAGGAAGCCCGTAACGATATCCCCGGCCCCGGCCAATTGGCGTAGCCTGCTTCTCTCCATCCTTTACACACAATAGAATATCATGGGCATTGGCATCTTCCTGCGCGCAGTAATAGGTGTTGTTGGAAGCTACAAGCTTCACCTCATGTTTTTTCGCCAGTTCGACCAGCACTGGATTCACCCTGTCCTCATCTTCCTGGTTGTGGCGCATTAGCTCAACATAAAGATCATCACCAAATTGTTCTTTCCACCACAAAAGAGCTTCCTCGGCCTGATTTTCCCCTACGTTCAGGATCTTGCCGGGAACTTCCCCATAAAGGTTGCCGGTTAAAACAATGATGTCTTCCCTGTACTGCATTACAACCTCCCTGTCGATCCTTGGAACGTAATAAAACCCTTCGGTATAGGCCATGGAAGACATTTTGGCCAGGTTGTGATATCCTTTTTTATTCTTCGCAAGAAAAACTACCTGATAACCGTTATCTTTTCGGCTCTTATCTTTTCGATTTTCGCAGACAAAAAATTCACATCCCACGATCGCCTTTAGTTCCCTGGCCGTTGCAGGCTCATTATTCTCGGCTGCGGCAGCATTTTTAGCTTTTACACCTTTGTTATAAGCGCCTACTTCCTTGACAAAATGGAAAGCGCCCATCATATTCGCATGATCTGTAAGTGCAACAGCCGGCATATTGTTCTTTGCAGCAGCATCCACAAGATCCTTTATACTTATAGTGGATTGAAGAATGGAAAACTGGCTGTGGTTATGCAGGTGCGAAAAAGCAACTTCATCAAGCTTTT
>JBEPWW010000326.1:0-2906 GCA_041642215.1 Salinimicrobium sp.
TTTTAGAGTGTAATTTTGCACTAAATTATTTTTTATGCTCCGATTTTTTGCGAAATACAAATTCTTCGGGATTTTCCTGTTTGTCCTCTCCGCGGTGATCGTCACGGTTATTTATTCCATCCTTAAGCCCGAGAGAAGACTGCCGGTATATCAGCCCACTATGGTAAACTTTGATCTGGTGGATAGTACGGTACAGGAAGTGAGGAAATATCATACCATCGCCGACTTTAAATTGGTGAACCAAAACGGTGATACCATAACTCAGGACTATTACAGAGATAAGATCTATGTAGCCGATTTTTTCTTCACTACCTGCCAGGATATTTGTCCGATTATGACTGATCATATGCTCGTCATCCAGGAGAAACTCAAAGAAGATACCGATATTCTCCTCCTGTCCCATACGGTGATCCCTAATGTAGACACAGTAGAACAGCTTAAGCGATATGCTGTGGAGCATGGAGTACGGGATGATAAATGGAACCTGGTAACGGGAGATAAAAAACAGATCTATGATCTGGCCAGAAAATCCTACCTCGCAGCAAAATCTGAAGGGGATGGCGGACCCTTTGATATGATCCACACCGAAAATTTCGTCCTGGTGGACACCAGAAAGCGCATTAGGGGGTTTTATGACGGGACAGATCCCGAAGCCATAGAGGAATTGCTCGATGATATTGCCGTGTTAAAGAAAGAAAAAGCCGGCAAATCATGATCCTCCTCATTGTTTGAAAATTCCTCTCTTGAGACGGAACCACCTCACAAAACTACGTGCCCTTAGGCCGGGTTTGTTTTCGTGTTAAAGTTTTTCTAATCCTTATTTTTCCTTTACTTTTGCCTTGTTTAAATTCAATCTAAATAACAGTGAAAATTACAGTGGCTGATCTTAAACGCGGTCAACGCGGAGTAATCCTGGAGATTTCGGCAGATGTACTTCCTCTTAAATTACTGGAGATGGGTTGCCTGCCCGGGAATGAGGTAGAGCTGGTACAAACCGCTCCTTTTCGTGATCCCCTGTACCTCAACATCAACGGGAGCCATCTGGCTATACGCAAAGAGACAGCAGTCCATATAGAAATTGAATTAATTCCATAGGTATGGGCAAACAGATCAATGTAGCTTTAATAGGGAACCCCAACACCGGAAAGACCTCTGTATTTAATCAGCTTACCGGTTTGAATCAAAAGGTGGGGAATTATCCCGGGATCACGGTAGAAAAGAAAGAAGGTGTTGCCCGTCTCTCCCACAATATCAAGGCCCATATCCTGGACCTTCCAGGTACTTACAGCCTTAACGCCTCCTCCCTGGATGAAAATGTAGTGATCGAACTGCTCCTGAACAAAAATGACAAAGATTACCCCGATGTAGCTGTTGTAGTGAGCGATGTAGAGAATCTCAAAAGGAACCTGCTACTATTCACCCAGATCAAGGACCTCGAGATCCCTACCATCCTGGTGATCAACATGGCCGATCGCATGGAACGCAAGGGCATTTCCCTGGACGTCGAGCAGCTGGAAAGGGAGCTAAAAACTAAAATAGCCCTGGTAAGTGCACGCAGGAAAACAGGGATCGAAGACCTCAAACAACATATCATCAATTATCGTCATCTTTCTACAGAACCCTGCCTGAATGCTTCGTCCATGGATCCTGAATATTTCGACCGGCTGAGAAAAGCCTTTCCGAGGCAATCCCTGTACAAACTTTGGCTGGTCATTACGCAGGATGTCAATTTTGGGACCATTGACCGGAAAACTTTTGAAAAAGACGAAGATTTCAACACCAAAGACACCGCCAGCCTTAAGAAAATGCAGCAAAAAGAAACGATCCTGCGCTACCAATTCATCAATCAAGTCTTAAAAAAGACCCAGACGGTGGATGCAAACGCTGCAAAGGGTCTGCGTGCTTCCCTGGACCGTGTCCTTACACACAAGGTATGGGGCTATGCCATCTTTTTTGGTATCCTTCTCCTTATATTCCAGGCGATCTATGACTGGTCAGCATACCCCATGGATTTCATTGATGCCAGTTTTATGCTGCTTAGTGAGGCTGTGAAAGATTGGTTACCAGCCGGTTCCTTTACCAATCTAATCGCTGAAGGTGTCATTCCCGGCCTTGGTGGAATTGTCATCTTCATCCCGCAGATCGCATTCTTATTCCTCTTCATCTCCCTTCTCGAAGAAAGCGGGTATATGAGCCGGGTGGTATTTTTAATGGACCGTACCATGCGCCGCTTTGGATTGAGCGGGAAAAGCGTTGTGCCCCTGGTTTCGGGAACAGCCTGTGCCATCCCCGCTGTAATGGCTTCCAGAAATATTGAGAACTGGAAGGAACGACTGATCACCATGCTGGTCGTCCCTTTCACGACCTGTGCAGCGCGCCTGCCGGTATATCTCATCATTATCGCCCTGGTGATCCCGGAACGGACCGTTTTTGGATTTAACCTGCAGGGACTAACTTTGATGTTGCTTTATCTTCTTGGTTTTGGAATGGCTGTTTTCTCAGCCTGGGTACTGAACAAAATCCTGAAAATAAAAAGCAAGTCCTATTTTGTCATTGAAATGCCGGGGTACAAAGTCCCCATGGCAAAGAATGTAGGGCTTAATGTGGTCGAGAAAACCAAATCCTTCGTACTGGGAGCCGGAAAGATCATTCTTGCCATTTCGATCATCTTATGGGTAATGGCCAGTTATGGTCCGGGAGAGCGGTTTGATCGCGCAGAAGAGATCGTACAGGCGACCTATGATGAAAATGAGATTACCGGGCAAGATCTGGAAAACAAGATCGCCTCTTACAAGTTAGAACATTCTTACCTTGGAAATGTTGGAAAAGCCATTGAGCCATTGGTTGTACCATTGGGCTATGACTGGAAAATTGGTATAGCGATCGTAAGTTCTTTTGCAGCAAGA
>JBEPWW010000327.1:0-2945 GCA_041642215.1 Salinimicrobium sp.
TACTGCACCCAACAATGGGTACTAATCTTAAAGCAGACCTGGTACCGTGGTCTGACGGTGTGAAAGTGCGAACCACAGACTCCTTTACCTCCTCCTGGAGAACACTGCAAATAGGTGAAGAGCCCATAGATCTTATTACTTTTTACCTCATCCTCAATCTTAATGATCCAAACAAGATTGAAGATACCAGCTGGATCGAACCGGTAAAATATATTGGGATCTGGTGGGGAATGCACATAGGGAAATACACTTTTTGGGAAGGTCCTAACCATGGTGCCTCGACTGTAAACGCCAAAGAACATATTGATTATGCTAAGCAGCTGGGAATTGACCACCTGTTGATCGAAGGCTGGAACAAGGGTTGGACACCCGAGTGGTACCAGAATCACATGCACCAGTTCGATTTTACCACTTCCACAGATGATTTTGATCTTAAAGAAGTGACAGATTATGCTGCCGAAAACGGGGTGCAAATTATAGGATACCATGAAACCGGCTCTAACATCGACAACTATCTGAAACAGATCGACAGCGCCTTTGCTCTTTACAATGAAATGGAAATAAGCGAGGTTAAAATAGGACATGTGGGCTCTATGCTAAACATGAAGGAATGGCATCACGGGCAGTTTGGGGTACGATACTTTAGATACGTGCTGGAAAAAGCGGCAGAGCATAAACTTACAGTGTTGTTTCACGAACCTATCAAGGATACCGGCGAAAGAAGAACTTACCCTAACATGATGGCCCGGGAAGGTGCCCGCGGGATTGAATACAACGCCTGGAGTGAAGGAAACCCTCCAGATCACGTTACCATTCTGCCATTCACCCGATTCCTGGCGGGACCAATGGATTTCACCGCCGGAATTCTCGATGTACAGATAAGTCAGGGATATCCCGGCAGAAGGGTTCACTCTACTGCTGCCAAGCAATTAGCTTTGTTAGTAACTGTCTACTCTCCTATACAGATGCTGGCCGACCTGCCTGAAAATTATGTAGACAAACCCGAATTTCAGTTCCTGAAAGACGTGCCGGTAGACTGGCAGGATACCAAAGTACTGAATGGAGCAATTGGAGATTACATTACCACAGTTAGAAAAGATATTGATAGTGATGACTGGTACCTGGGAAGTATTACAGATGAAAATGCGCGTGACCTGGAGATCTCCCTTGACTTCCTGGACGAGGGTGCAAGCTATGAAGTACAGATCTATGCCGATGCCGAAGGAACAGGACTTGATAATAATCCTGAAGCAGTACAAATCACTACCAGAGAAGTTACGGCTTCAGATTCTCTAAGCCTCCAATTGGGCGCCAGTGGTGGGACTGCGATAAGATTTAGAAAATTATAATAAAGTTGAGGGCCGATCTAATTCGGTCCTCAACAATTTGCCGAACCAATATGAAATCCAAAATTAAATATATACTCCTGCTTGTCCTGGCCCCAAACCTGTGGGCGCAGCAGACTTTTGAATATCCTTTTCAGGATCCTTCCCTGGATACTGAGGTGCGGATAAATAACCTGTTGTCTGTAATGACACTGGATGAAAAAATCCAGGCACTTAGTACGAATCCGGGGGTGCCGCGATTGGACGTCAAAGGAACAGGTCATGTCGAAGGATTACACGGGCTGGCCCTTGGAGGTCCGGCAGGTTGGGAAGGTAGAGGCAATGAGCCAAGGCCAACAACCACTTTTCCGCAGGCATACGGGCTTGGGGAAACCTGGGACAGGGAATTGATCCAAAAGGTTGCTGCAGCTGAAGGTTTTGAAGCGCGATACGCTTTTCAGAAGTACAATCACGGCGGACTCGTAGTCCGGGCTCCCAATGCCGATCTCGCCCGCGATCCCCGCTGGGGCCGAACTGAAGAAAGTTATGGCGAAGACGCATTTTTGGCCGGTGAGCTCACCGTAGCTTTTGTCAAAGGTTTGCAGGGTGATCATCCACGGTACTGGCAAACAGCTTCTTTGATGAAGCATTTCCTTGCGAATTCCAATGAAGACGGCCGCACTTATACTTCATCAGATTTTGATGAGCGCTTATGGAGAGAATACTACGCCTTACCTTTCAAAAAGGGCATTTTAGAAGGAGGTTCCCGGGCATACATGGCGGCTTATAACAAGGTTAATGGAATTCCCGCCACCGTACATCCCATGCTTAAAGAAATCACGGTAAAAGAGTGGGGACAGAACGGTATTATCTGTACAGATGGGGGCGCCTTTAAATTGTTGCTTTCAGATCATAAATATTATGAAGATAAATACCTGGGGGCCGCTGCTGTTATCAAGGCAGGGATCAACCAGTTTCTGGATGAGTTTACCGAAGCCGTTTACGGCGCTATCTCCAACGGCTATTTAACCGAAGCTGATATCGATGAGGTAATCCGCGGAAATTACCGGGTGATGATCAAACTTGGTATGCTCGATCCTGCAGATGATAATCCTTTTGCACAGATCGGCAAAACCGATAATGCAGAAGAGCCGTGGAATTCTGAAGCACATAAACAACTTGCTCTTGAAGCAACACGTAAGTCTATCGTCCTGCTGAAAAATGATCCCGAAATGCAACTTTTACCACTTCAGAAGAATAGGATCAAAAAAATAGCGGTGATTGGAAACCGGGCAGATGAAGTTTTATTGGACTGGTACAGTGGCACTCCGCCATACCGGGTGACTGCATTGGAAGGGATCAGGAATAAATTGGGTGATAAGGTAGAAATTCTTGTAGCCAAAAATAATGCCGATGGAAATGCGGCACGAATAGCAAAGGAGGCAGATGTAGCTATTGTGCTGGTGGGGAATCATCCTGTGTGTAATGCGGGTTGGGCCAATTGTCCTGTTCCCAGTGAAGGAAAAGAATCTGTAGATCGCCAATCCCTGAACCTGGAATACGAAGATCTTATAAAAGTTGTTCATCAGGCCAACCCGAAAACTGTGGCAGTATTGATAA
>JBEPWW010000328.1:0-2941 GCA_041642215.1 Salinimicrobium sp.
GCAGGCCTATTCTCATCTTGCGCTGATTGAAACGGCAGTAAATTTTTCAGCAGGAATTGATTCAGAAGAAAGATTCCTGACGCTTATTGAGGAGAATGATTTTCTTTAAGCTCTACCCTGGACCGAGGAAGGCTTTGGGGATAATTCGTCTGGATGAACTTCAACAGGTTTTCCCTGATGAAAACTCTCAGGTCCCAGGCGGTAGATGCATCTACGGCGCTCATAAGAGCCCGTAGCTGCATTGTTTTTTCGGTAAGATCAGTTACCTGGATCACATTTACCTGGCCATCCCAGAGTTCTGTGGATTCGAGCAGCCTGGTGAACTCTTTTCTGAGTTCCTCCACGGGAAAGTCGTAGTCAGTATAGATGAAAACTGTGCCCATTATATCAGAAGAGTTGCGGGTCCAGTTTTGAAAAGGATGTTCTATGAAATAGGTGGTGGGAATTACCAGCCTGCGCTTATCCCAAATATTAACAACCACATAGGTGAGCTTGATCTCTTCTATGCGGCCCCATTCGCCTTCCACAATAACCACGTCATCAATACGAATGGGTTGTGTAATGGCGATTTGTATCCCGGCCAGTAAAGTACCTATAGCTTTTTGAGCAGATAAACCCAAAATGATCCCTGCTATTCCTGCAGAGGTCAGGATGCTTACTCCAATTTCTTTTATACCTTCAAAAGTGAGGAGCGCAATCCCAACAGAAAATATGATCACAACAAAAATTGAGATCCTCTCGAGGATGTTAAATTGAGTATAATATTTTCTTGCCATCAGGTTATCTGCACTGGTGACATCAAACTGCCTGAGAAGTTGATTCTTGAAGATCCTGATCCCCGCTATGATAAACCAGGTTATGCTGAAAATGAGAAGCAGGGTTCTAATCTGTTCCAGAATTCCGGCATAATATTCGTTGGTAAAGATATTCCGGTTTAATAGCCCGATTTGTAAAGCAACAGCTATTAAGAGCGTAATAATGGGGACTTTTATCCTGCTTTCCAGATTTTGAGGGAGGATATTGCGCGGGTCTTTACCAATTTTCTTTAGGAGTATATGTAGAAAAGCATAAATTCCCGCTAATGCGACCAGACTTACAATTACATATTTTCCTAAAGCATCCAAAGCTGCGGTGATTATGAAGGTAAGCTATAAAATGTATACCAGAGAAGGTGTTAAGGAATTTAAAAAAAAAGCCACCTTTTTACAGGTGGCCTAACAGATTTAATCGGTGCAAATTTACTAAAAAGGATATTTATTTTCCTCAATAACTTTATCGGCAATGATATTTCTTAGTTCTACAACATTAGGCTGGTTTTCATACTTGGTAAACCTTTTGAGCCCCATGAGCATCATGCGTTGTTCATCGCCTTCGGCAAAGGAAACGATCCCTTCCTTGGCGCGGGTATTGATCAGGTCTACCGCGTGATACAGATATAATCTGGACATGGCAATCTGTTCTTTCTGGGTATCCTCCCCAAATCTTTTGGCATTTTTCTCACTGCGCAGGATGGCAGATTCTGCCATATAGATCTCGATGAGAATATCTGCAGAAGCAAGGAGTAACTGTTGATGCTCTTCCAGTTGTGGTCCGAATTTTTGAACTGCGCTTCCGGCTACCATCAGGAATACCTTTTTAAGTTTCTTGATCATTTCCTTTTCTTCCGCAAATAATTCAGAATAGTCGGGTTTGTCAAACGAAGGTATGCCTGTAAGTTCATCGCCTACTTTAGTGGCGGGGCCTAAAAGATCCACATGTCCTTTCATTGCTTTCTTGACCAGCATGCCTACACAAAGCATTCGGTTGATCTCATTGGTGCCTTCATAGATACGTGTGATCCTGGCGTCCCTCCAGGCAGATTCCATTGGGGCATCGGCAGAGAATCCCATTCCCCCATATATCTGAACCCCTTCATCTGCACAGGTCTGCAGGTCTTCTGAAACTGCAACCTTTAGAATAGAACATTCAATGGCATATTCTTCCACGCCTTTAAGCTCGGCTTCCTGGTGAGATGCTCCTGCTTCCTGTCTAAGGGCAATGCGATCTTCAATGTTTTTTGCCGCACGATAGGAAGCCGATTCTCCAACATAAGCAGAAGTGGCTATTTCGGCTATTTTGGATTTAATAGCCCCGAACTTAGAAATAGGAGTACCGAACTGTACCCGTTCATTGGCGTAATTCACCGCAGCAGAGATGGTTCTTCGCTGTGCATCGAGACAGGCCCCCGCGAGTTTGATACGTCCTACATTCAGCGCGTTCATAGCGATCTTAAATCCACTTCCTCTTTCAGAAAGCATATTTTCGACCGGTACTTTGGTTTCATTAAAAAATACCTGGCGGGTAGAGGAGGAGTGTATCCCCAGCTTTTTTTCTTCTTCCCCCAGGGAGATCCCGTTTTCAGGGTCATATTCCACGATGAAGCCGGTGATGTTCTTATCGTCTTCAATACGGGCGAATACGATCATGAGGTTGCAGAAACCGGCATTGGAGATCCACATTTTCTGCCCGGTAATGCTGTAATATTTTCCGTCATCAGACAATACGGCTTTGGTCTTTCCGGAATTGGCGTCACTTCCTGCTCCCGGTTCGGTTAGGGCATAAGCCCCAAACCATTCCCCTGTAGCAAGCTTCGGGACGTATTTTTTCTTTTGCTCTTCTGTCCCATAAAGGGTGATAGGCAAAGTACCTATTCCCGAATGCGCCCCAAAAGCCGTAGAAAACGAACCGGTAGCTCCAGAAATGTAATCCACTACGAGCATAGTAGTGACAAAGCCCATCCCCATGCCGTCATATTCTTCAGGGACAGAAACTCCCAGAAAGCCCATTTCCCCGGCCTTTTTCATTAGTTCCTCCGTGAGTTCATAGTTCTTTTTCTCAAACTCTTCCTTTTTTGGCCATATTTCGCGATCGACAAATTCCCTTACAGAATCCCTCATCATTT
>JBEPWW010000329.1:0-2940 GCA_041642215.1 Salinimicrobium sp.
CCAGAAGATCTGGAACTTGAAGAGGAAGAAGAGCGATAGGTACCGCTGTTGTTCCCGGTAGAACGGGATCTTCTTACTTCTGTAGAGTTATTGGATCTTGACCTGGTATTCTGTATGGCTCTCACCTCGTTTCGATTTCGGGTGGAACGCTCATAGCTGGAACTTCTCCTGGTTGGAGTAGAGGAGGATCTCACCCGCTGGGTCTGCGTTCTATATGTTCTGCTGTCTGCATTGCTGCGAACCGCACGCAACTCCCTTGGGTTGGAATAACTCTGTACTCTTCGATCTCTGGCAGAGATATTACTTCTGTTGTAAACATTGTCTCGGTCTGAGTAAGCATCCCGGCGCCCTCTGTTGTAGGCGATATCACGCCTGCTATAGTAGTAAGGGGTGGAGTAGAATCCGCCGTGCCAGTACGGGCTGTAACCGTAGCCGTAGCCCCAGTTGTTCCAGCCGTGACCCCAGCTATTCCATCCGTGACCCCAGTGGTTCCATCCCCAGCCCATTTGCCATCTAAACGGGCTGTGGTAACCGTACCCAAAACTAAACCTGCTGTATGGGTGGTGAAATCTTGACCAGTAAGGACTATAAAATCCGGCGTAATGAGGTCCAAAGAATGGATCAAAGAATGGATTGTAAAACCCGTCGTTATAAATGTTTATGGAGATCTCATCGGGCTGATCTCCCCAGCCGGCATAGCCGCCACGGTAGTTAAGTGGTTCATCCAGAAAGGCTTCGTCTTCAAAATCACCGGTAGAAGTATAGCTGTTAATATCGGTGAAAACGGCACCCTGCTGGTTATAAATGTCCATTTGCGCTGATTTCTCAGCGAAAAGTCTTTTATAATATAAGGCATCATCAGAGGTTTCTGTATAATCGTCTGTGGTATAGGTTTTCTGTTCTTCAGAGGAGTAGATCCCATCCCTGTCATAACCCGCATATTGATAGGAGCTACAGGACGCTAATACAGTAAGAGCAAAAACACCTGTAAGCAGGGGCTTGATCTTAAAAAGCTTGTAAAGAGGTATCATGGCGTCAATTTTATTTGTTGAACAATGTATAAAAATACTTAGTTTTGCGCTAAACATTTAGCGTTGTGCTAACTTTTTATTGTGTATTATGTATAACAAAGGTGCAAGATTTGTGCCAAAAGAAAGGTAGATGGCAAAGAACTTAACAAAGCGAAGCGAGGATTATTCAAAGTGGTACAATGAGCTGGTGGTACAGGCGGGACTGGCTGAAAATTCAGCAGTTAGAGGTTGTATGGTGATCAAGCCATATGGCTATGCGATCTGGGAAAAGATGCAGGCGCAACTAGATAAAATGTTCAAGGAAACAGGTCATGAAAATGCCTATTTTCCCCTGTTTGTTCCCAAGAGTCTTTTTGAGGCGGAAGAGAAGAATGCAGAGGGTTTTGCCAAAGAATGTGCGATTGTGACCCACTACAGGCTAAAAACCGATCCGGAGAATGAAGGGAAACTGATCGTTGATCCCGAGGCAAAACTGGAAGAAGAATTAATCGTGAGGCCTACCTCAGAAGCCATCATTTGGAATACATATAAAGGTTGGATTCAGTCATACCGTGATCTGCCTATCCTGGTAAACCAGTGGGCGAACGTGGTTCGTTGGGAAATGCGTACGCGGTTGTTCCTCAGGACTGCCGAATTTCTCTGGCAGGAAGGGCATACTGCACATGCTACTAAAAAAGAGGCTCTGAACGAGACAGAATTGATCAATAACCTATACGCGGAATTTGCTGAGACGTTTATGGCGATGCCGGTAGTAAAAGGAAGAAAAACCGAAAGTGAACGTTTCGCCGGTGCGGTGGATACATTTTGTATCGAAGCGCTCATGCAGGATGGGAAAGCCCTGCAGGCGGGAACTTCTCATTTTTTGGGGCAGAATTTCGCCAAAGCCTTTGATGTGAAATTTGCGTCAAAGGAAGGGAACCTGGAACATGTATGGGCTACCTCCTGGGGTGTTTCCACACGACTCATGGGGGCGCTTATCATGACCCATAGTGATGATCACGGGTTGGTGTTGCCTCCAAATCTGGCACCTATTCAGGTGGTCATCGTGCCTATATATAAAGGGCAGGAGCAGCTCGACAAGATCTCAGAAGTGGCAGATAAGTTGACTTCCGATCTGCGGGCAGAAGGGATTTCGGTGAAATATGACAACAGGGACACTCATAAACCGGGATGGAAATTTGCCCAGTATGAATTGCAGGGGGTGCCGGTAAGAATCGCAATTGGACCTAAGGATCTTGAAAAAGGTTCTGTGGAACTTGCCAGAAGAGATACGCTTAGCAAGGAATTTGTTTCCAGGGACGTTGTTGTGGAAAAGGTGAAAGGACTAATGACCGAGATCCAGGAAAGTCTGCTTCATAAAGCCGATTCCTTCCGGAAAGAACATACTACCTGGGTGGATTCTTTCGACGAATTCAAAGCGGTTTTAAAAGAAAAAGGAGGCTTTATTTCAGCGCATTGGGATGGTACGGCCGAGACCGAAGCAAAGATAAAAGACCTTACAAAAGCTACGATCAGGCTTATACCTTTTGATGGTCAAAAAGAAGAAGGAACCTGCGTGCTTACAGGGAAGCCTTCATCTCAAAGAGTGCTTTTTGCGAAGGCCTATTAAAAATTTTAAAAAAATTTGTCGAAGATTTGCGGCATTGAAAAATAGTTGTATTTTTGCATCCGCATTTAAGAAACAAATGGTCCGTTCGTCTAGGGGTTAGGACGCCAGGTTTTCATCCTGGTAACAGGGGTTCGATTCCCCTACGGACTACTAAAGGTTTGCAAGTCGTGTAAACCAGCTTTGAAATAATAATTGGTCCGTTCGTCTAGGGGTTAGGACGCCAGGTTTTCATCCTGGTAACAGGGGTTCGATTCCCCTACGGACTACTGAAAAAGAATTAATTTAATATTAGTGTAATGG
>JBEPWW010000330.1:0-2921 GCA_041642215.1 Salinimicrobium sp.
CTTCCCACAGATGAAATAGCGATGGGAAGTATAGAAAGGGTAATGCAGGGGCCGACGGCTGGCGATTATTTTGCTGCTGCGACCTATTATCATGATGAGGGAAAGGATCTTGAGAAAGCATATGAATGGGTACAGAAGGCAGTAGAGATGGGAAATCCTAATGCTTACTGGGTTCTGCGAAGAAAAGCCCTTATTGAGGCCGATCTTGGAAGAAAAGAAGATGCCATTGCGACTACCAGAAAATCTTTGGCCGCGGCTGAAAAAGCAGGAAATGAGGATTATATTAAATTGAATCGGGACTCCCTGAAAGAATGGGGTGCTAATTAAGAGCCCGCGATAATTTTTACAGGAGGCTGTTTTTTAAGCTAATTAGATCGTCATAATTAATCAGGTATCCAGGATTTCATCAGGACCCTGAACTCCCGAAGAATCGGGACGGTTGGCGTCAAAAAAGCTTGTGAGACAGCCTCTTTTTATTTCCCTGTAATGAAGATTTGCTGTTCTGCCTCCTGCGGTATTGAGGTAAATCCCTCGTGCAGCTTATTTTAGGAAACGTTGCCGGGTATGGTCCATATTCTGCAGGATCACGGCAAGGGAGATAACCAATCCACAGCCTACCACATTCAACCAGAGGTAGGGCATGATATCCAATTTAAAAATGACGATGATCATTACCTGGGTGATGAGTGCCGCTATAAAGACCGCGTGACTTTTTACATAGGTCACAAAGAAGGCGAGCAGGAATATTCCCAGGACATTTCCGTAGAAAATGGACCCTATGATATTGACCAGCTGGATAAGATTGTCAAATAAATCGGCGATACTCGCAAATGCTATGGCAATAAGTCCCCACATAAGGGTGAACCATTTGGAAGCTTTTACAAAATGTTCCTCAGACCTGGGGGTTTTGATGCTTCTCTTGTAAAGATCGATCACCGTGGTAGATGCCAACGCGTTTAATTCAGAGGCTGTTGAGGACATGGCTGCAGAGAGGATCACCGCCAGCAAAAGGCCTATTAAGCCTCGCGGCAGGTTATTCAGGATGAAGTGTATGAACACATAATCCTTGTCATTTGTTTCCACATCGCTTCCTGTGGAGGCGATCACTTCTCTGGCTCTTTGCCGGATAGCGGTCTCGGTCCTGTCAAGTTCTATGAGTTCTTCCCTAAACTCCTGTTTTAGTTGGGGTGTGGTTGTAACTTCGGAATAGAGCAGTGTTTTTTCGTGTTTTTCTGCCTGAACCTTTTCAAGCTCCTGTTCCAACTGCCGGTATTCTTCAGATTGTTCAGATTGTAAAACCGCGGTCGTCGCGGCCGGATTAAAATTAAGGGGAGAGAAATTGAACTGGTAGAAAACAAAGACCATTACACCCACGAGCAGGATGAAAAACTGCATGGGCACCTTGAGCAGGCCGTTCATAATGAGACCCATCTGACTTTGCCTGACAGAGCTCCCCGATAAATAACGCTGAACCTGGCTTTGATCTGTTCCGAAATAGGAAAGGGCCAGAAAAGTTCCGCCAATCATGCCGCTCCAGAAGGTATACCGGTTCTCGAGATCAAATGAAAAATCCAGTACATCCATCTTCCCGCTGGCACCTGCAATATCCAGAGCTCCGGAAAAAGTCACTGCCTCAGGAAGATAGCTTATAATGAGAAAAAAGGCGATGAACATCCCGCTGAATATTACCGCCATTTGCTGTTTCTGGGTAACACTTACGGCTTTTGTCCCACCCGAAACGGTATAAATGATCACCAGGACCCCAATGATGATGTTTAGGGTGGTAAGGTTCCACCCCAGGACGGCCGAGAGAATAATGGCCGGTGCGAAAATGGTGATCCCTGCCGCCAATCCACGCTGCATAAGAAATAAAATAGCGGTAAGTGTCCGGGTTTTACGGTCAAATCTGGACTCCAGGTATTCGTAAGCGGTATAAACATTCAGGCGGTGGTAAATAGGAATAAATACCATGCAAATGATGACCATTGCTATGGGGAGTCCAAAGTAGAACTGAACAAAACCCATTCCACTGTGATAAGCCTGTCCCGGGGTGGATAAGAAGGTAATGGCGCTGGCTTGGGTAGCCATTACCGAAAGCCCGATGGTCCACCAGCCGGCTTCGTTCCCTCCCCGTAAATAATCCTGCACATTCCTGCTGCCCTTGGTTTTATAGGCTCCATAGGATACAATAAAAATAAGGGTGCCGGCTAGGACGATCCAATCGATTGGCAGCATATCAGGAAAAAATTGTCATTAGAAAATAAAATATGGCGATGTAGAGCGCATTGGCGATAAGAACAAACGTGTAGGACGTTTTCCAATGGTATTTTTCAGGAACCTCTTTATCTGGTGCTGAATTTTGGGTGGTATGTTGTTTTGAGGAGCTCAATCTACTTCTTCGTTATTAACTGTTAAATGTTCATTGTGGGCTGTTAATTGTTCATCGTGCTTCCCAGGGAGATCAGGTTGGCAAATAACCGGAAAGCGCCCGGAACTCCCGCCGGGAACTGTCTAAAAAAACTAAGGCCTGTATAGACATAATAGCCTTCGCCATAGCGGGCGATGAGCAGACTTCCTTTTTTGGGGCTTTCTCCCGGATCGTGCATTGAAAGAACAGGGGTGAATTCTTGCGACCATTTGCCGGGGAAGTATAAACCACGTTCCTGCACCCAACCTTCAAAATCCTGCTGGGTTATCTTGTTCGGGAAATTCATTGCCGGGTGGTCCTTTGCCAGAATAGCTACCGCTGACTCCTCATCTGTTACCCGATCCCGGGATAATTCCAGCGGGTATGGGGCAAGGTTTTTAGTTGTCAACCCCATGCTGGTGTTGTATTGGGTAATAAGATTGCCGCCATTCTTCACATATTCCAGGAGGTCCTGTTGCCTGTACTGCAATGCATTAACGGTGTTGTACGCCCT
>JBEPWW010000331.1:0-2904 GCA_041642215.1 Salinimicrobium sp.
ACCCATTTCCTGTTTAGTATCGCCAATGCGGACGGGCAGGTGAGTAATGCCGAAGCCAGGAAGATCGAGGAGATCGCGGGATATCTACGCATGGCAGTAAAGGATTTTGAGAGCATAAAAGCCATGTTCTTTAAAACCACAGATAACGCCTATAAGATCCTGGAGATCGATAAATCTGCAACCGATGCCGAGGTGAAAAAGGCGTTCAGGGCCATGGCTAAAAAGTACCACCCCGATAAGATCCAGCATATGGATGAAGCGCATATACGCGGGGCTGAGGAAAAATTCCGTAAAGTCCAGGAAGCCTACGAGCAGATCCAGAAAGAAAGGGGGATATAGCCCGCGCTTTCAGATATGCTTTCCTGGTGGAACCGCAAAAAATGGCCCGTGGAAAGAGGTGTTTTCAAATAATTTCTTTCCTGAACCGGATAGCGAAAGGAGGACCTAGAAACTGAAGTTGAGGCTTATCCTGATATTTCTACCCGGAGCGGGGACGTTAAAGGCCCGCAGAATGGACATGTGGTCAACATAGGTTTTGTTGAGCGCGTTGTGAAGGCTCAACCCCGTACTCACAGATCTTTTACCCAGGACAAATTCTTTAGACAGGCCCAGATTCCATAAGGCATATCCTGCAGTAGCCTCTTCATTTGGACCTGTCTTGTCCTGCCGGTCTGTAAGACGTAAACGGGAGAACAGGTGGAGGGTTCGATCGTCAAGCCCGAAATATCCCAGTTCAAAAGCATAATGGTCAGGTGGTATAAAGGTCAGGTCCCTGTCGGCTTCAGAATCTTTTGAGCGTACGATCGCCCCGGTCAGTTTTGTTTCCAGCCGGTCCTCTTTAAGCCAGGTATGTTTTAGTTCGAATTCAAAACCATGAAACCTTGCGATGGTTTGTTGATAAGCCCATAATTCAAGATCATCCCGTGGGGCTTCCTGGTCTGTGGCGCTAAAATATATGTAATTATCAATTAAAGTCCCGAAGGCGGAGATGGTGGCCTGGAGGCGGTTGTGATGATAGGTGTAACTAAGGTCTGCCTGCAGGCTTTGTTCTCTTTTGAAATCTGCATTTCCCTGTTCGAACCTGCTGGTACCGGGGTGGGGTCCATAGGAGAACAATTCAGCGAGATCGGGTGCACGAAAGCCTGTAGAAAAATTAAACTTTAGGAGGTTTTGGTCGTCAATGCTCCTGGTTGCCCCTATTGACCCGGTAAACCCGCTGAAAGACCTGTGGAGTCTTCGGTTCTCGGGATCACCGGGTAGCGTGAATCCATAGGATACCAGGGCTTGGGAACTTGCATCGGCCTCCACCCGCCGCCAGTCGTAACGAAGAGCAGCCTGGAAAAAATAAGGGCCTGTTTCTAAACTGCCCAGGTAATAAGCACCTGTTTCAAAGGTCCTGGCATCTGGAATGAGAAAATCCAGTGCGTGTTCCATATTCCTGTTTTGAAGGAGGCTACCCTGGCTTCCCAGATTATGCCTTAGCTTCCCGGTGGAAAAACTGAGCCGGGCGTTATAAAAGGTGTGATCCTGCTTCAGGCCAAGGTCTGTAAGCTCAAAATTTTCTTCAATTTCTTTGCGGTCATTAAAATGGTGCGAGAGATGGAAAGAAGTGTCAAAGATTTCCCCGTGCGTCGTCTGTAGATAGGAAAGGAGATAATCTGATACTTTCTGGTAAGGTAGTTGCATCTCCCTGTCATTCCTGCGGGTCGCAAGACTATGTTCTTCCTCCATTTCCCGGTCATCGATAATTCCAAGGTTCTGCCGGTGATACGTGAAGGATAACCTGTTCCTGAATTGTTCGCGGGTTATCCCCGCATGTAAGCGCATTGTGCTGGTGGTGAACCGGCTATTGCCTATGGTTCTTCCGGTGCCATCCAGGTAATCGGCATGGCTTTCATGAGCAGCGTCTGCTGAAATAAAAAAATGGTCTTTTATAGTCCCACCGGCAGAGGCATACGTGCGTATGCCATTGGAGACACTGTTGTAGGTGGTCCCAATTTTTCCTGAAAACCCTTCCTTCCGGAGGTACTGATCGTCATCCTGGACGATCAGGACACCGCCAAGAGCACCAGAGCCATAAAGGACAGAGGCCGGCCCTTTTATGATGTCCACCCGTTTAACCCCCAGGTCATTGATTCCCAGACCGTGATCTGCACCCCATTGATGATTCTCCAGTTTATTGCCCTGAAAAACAGTAACAATGCGGGAGAAACCAAGTCCCCGAATAAACGGCTTCACGATTCCCTGTCCAAATTCTGCGCCGTATACCCCCGGCTCTTCCCGCAGACTGCCCATAATGCCACCGGGGTCTCCCCGGTTCTCAATACCAGACAGATTAATCGTAGAGACATTGTAAGGGGTGCGCCGGGTGAGGCCGGTTTGTTCGTCTACAAGGACCACCTCCTCCAGCTGGGCTGAGGAGGGTTGCAGGTTGAAATCTATCCTGGTGCTGCGGTCTGTGGTTTCTGGGACTCTTTTCCTGTAGGTTTTGTATCCAATGGCACTTACCACCAGCGTAAATTCTTCTGCAGGCACATTAGATAATTCATAAAATCCTTCCTGGTTTGAACTGGTCCCGATGTTTTGATTTTCAATGAAGATATGAGCAAAGGCTACTGGCTCTCCTTCAGCGGTTACTCTTCCCGAAATAATTCTTTCCTGTCCAAATCCGGTGACGGCATAACCAAATAGGATCAGGAGTGTAAGCCTCTTCATAACTATGTTTTTAGCAAAACTACAAATATTTTTTAGATAAGTCTAAAAATAGGATTTACTATTTTTAAATTGTAGTTTTGATGCGTTTAAAACCAGAAAGAGAAAACGATGATCAGTTTTTCTGAAGAGAACTATTTAAAAGCCATTTTTCACCTGGAGAAGGCCTATTCAAGTGGGGTGAGTACAAAT
>JBEPWW010000332.1:0-2856 GCA_041642215.1 Salinimicrobium sp.
TCACCAGGGCCTGTTTATCTACTGCTTCAAAGGACCCTTCAAATTCATCCCGCGCTTCATTAAAAACCCGTTCAATTTCTGCATCTGCCCGCTGTGGCCGTCTCGCTGCAGACTCGCCACTGCTCCTGGTTTCAGAAGCCACTTCCTGCGCACGTGCTTCAAGCTCATCAGGATCGAGTTCCTCTTGCTGTGTGTCCTCCAGCAGCCCATAGAACTCCTCCTTTGCCTGGTCCAGAGAAATATCCAGCTCCTGTACCTGATCTTTTATCACCGGCCCCACCTGTTCCTGAATAACATTCCCTGTGGTGGAAAGGACACTTCCCACAACATTCCCTACACCGGAGAGAATGCTCCCTATAACAGAGGTAAGGAGCCAGGCTGAAATCAGCGTATACAGTGCCCAGGTCATTACTCCCTGTACAATTCCGCTTTTGGTAGTAAAAGAAACGCCTACCCGGGCCGCCACATAACCTCCTAAGAAAAGGGCTAACAAACTACTGACTACCCACCAGATAATTGTTCCTGTGCCCAGTCCGCTTAAAGGGTTTGTCTCCTCGGTAGGCTCAATACTTCCCAGGCCAATAGCCAGCCCCACCAGGTTAAGGATCAGCATTACAGATAAAACAGTTATAGTTCCTGCAAATACTGCCCTCCACGATACCCCCTTACGGGGAACCGCATTGTATGAATTCAATTCGGTCACTTTTTTCATTACTGAAATTTTTGGTTGAAGCCACGCAAGATGCAGCCCCAATTGGTTAGTTCCTATAAAGTTAGATGATTTAGCGCTTCTATTTCTTAAAAAAAAGTCAACTTTTCATGAATTGAACGCTTTAGCAGGTTGTTTTTCTATAAATATTCTATTTTAGCTTAACTTATATAAAAAAATGAGCTTTAAGAATGTACTACAACTACTCGGGGCTATTGCAGTAATTCTGACTTTATTCCCCTTTGTGGCTTTTGACTACTGGTGGATCAGAATCTTTGATTTTCCTCATGTGCAGCTTACGATTTTTACCTTGATCGCATTCCTTGTTTATTTTTTCAGATTTGATATTCGTTCCTGGCGCGATTACGCATTCGTAATCATATTGGCTGGGTGTTTCCTTTTCCAGTTGTTAAAAATTTATCCCTATACCCCATTTGCATCTTTTGAGGTAGGGAACAATGAACAGGTGAATTTTAACCGGAGCCTGAGTATAATGGCCAGCAATGTTCTGCAGAAAAATAACGATTCAAAAAAGGTCCTTGATGAAGTAGTGGTCCAAACTCCCGATCTGTTGATTTTTACCGAAACCAACGAACGTTGGAGAGATGACATTTCCACAGGCCTGCAGGGCCGGTATCCCTATAAAATAGAAGTCCCCCTGGATAATACCTATGGGATGCTCCTGTATTCCAGGTATCGCCTGATAAATCCGCAGGTGAAATTCCTGATTGACGACAGCATTCCTTCTATTCACACGCTCCTGGTCTTACCTTCAGAAGAGACCATACAAGTACATGTAATCCATCCTACTCCTCCGATGCCACAACATAATCCCAGTTCAACCGACAGGGACGCAGAACTCATGATCGTGGCCAAACTGGCCAAGGAATCCCCTTATCCGGTGATCGTCACGGGGGATTTTAATGATGTCGCCTGGTCCCAGAGCACCAGGCTTTTTAAGGATGTAAGCGGCTTGCTGGATCCACGGGTGGGAAGGGGGTTTTTCAACACCTTTAACGCGAACAGCTGGATCATGAGATGGCCACTGGACCACTTATTTGTTTCGGAAGGATTCCGGGTCCTGGACATAAACACCGGAAACCATGTCGGGTCTGACCACCTGCCTTTCTACGCCAAGCTCAGCTTTGAACCTGAAATTGGCGGAGAACAACGAGAAAAAGAAGCAACTGACCAGGAAATGGAGGATGCTGATGAACAGATAGAAAAACAACAGAAAGAGGAAAAGGAAGAGGAAGCAGAAAAAGAAGAAAAGGAAGACAAAAATTAAAGCTGTCACCTCCTAACACGTTGTTTTAGTTATCCAGCCGGTCCTTCACAAATTCTATTTGGGTTTTTCCATGTGGTTTAGATTTTCCATGTTCATCCAGGCTTACCATGATGATTTTATCGATGGTTATAATTGTTTCACGGGTCATTTTGTTCCTCACTTCACAACGTAGTGTGAGCGAAGCGGTCCCGAATTTTATGACGTCTATTCCGATTTCTATAATATCCCCTTCCCTGGCTGAGCTCCTGAAATCGATTTCACTCATGTATTTAGTGACGGTTTTTTTATTCTCCAGCTGAATAATTGAATAAAGAGCAGCCTCCTCATCGATCCATTCCAGAAGTCGTCCGCCAAACAGTGTTCCGTTGGGATTGAGGTCCTGGGGTTTTATCCATTTTCTGGTATGAAATCTCATTTGTGATATTTTTTAAATTAAAAATTCTATTCCATTTTATTCAACTCGTACTGCTCAACCGCAAAGGTGATTATCTCCTCATGATCAAAAGCGAGTTCGGGAAGATCTGTTAGGGGGAACCATGCCGCTTGAGCAGCATCATCCTGCCCTTTTACTTCTTCTTCTGAAGGGGTCTCTCCCCAAAATACGATGGTCACGGTTCTGCCTCTCGGATCCCTCCCGGGAGTTCCATAAACCCGTAGCTGGTATAAGCGGTCCATTTGAAGTCCCGTCTCCTCTTCCAGCTCTCTGATTGCACAGGCCTCCAATGTCTCCTCCTCTTCCAGGAACCCTCCCGGCAGCGCCCATTTTCCCTTAAAAGGGTCTGCTTTTCTTTTTACCAAAAGGATCTTAAGATCTTCCCCGCTGTTATGCAGGATAACCGAATCTGTCGTGACAGCGATG
>JBEPWW010000333.1:0-2839 GCA_041642215.1 Salinimicrobium sp.
GTGCTCTTCCGATCTATCTTTCCATATGGAACCCGGTGTCCAGCCCTTGAAATTCCTCATTTCAAAATACCAGCGTATCATCCCGTAAGCATTTATTTTTTCACGCAGTAATGGAAGGATCTGGTCGTAATCCTCATTGGTGAGTTCTTCTTCTGCAATGGTGAAAATGATGTTCTGTTCTTCCTCTACCGAAACCATATCCCTTCTTTTTCAACAATTTCTGAATAAAAGGAGAGTACACCAAGTCTTTGACCTGGGGTAATGGTTAACTTATTGTTAATCTGCACCTAAGAGGTTCTTACACCGGTTTTGGGGAACAAAAAGGCCGGGATCGGTCCTTCCGATATCCGGCCTTTTAACGTATTAATCCGTTAACTTCTGAAGTGCCAGGCCATGAAGAAAACAGGAGCCGGTGATAATCACTCGGAAATCTGCATGAACCTATTAACTTAAAAAATCAATGTCTAATAAAGATAAGAAAGTATTAAATACATTTCGTGTTGCAGGTACTAAATTTATCAGAAATTTTCCATTGATTCAGCATTCCGAACCCTACGGGGCCCGGAAATCTCTTTTATAAACATCAAATTTTACTATTTTTCATGTCGTATCTTTATGTTGAGGAGAGTCTCAGGGGGAAGGCGGCCAGTCCTAATGAGAATGGCCTGGACCACTATTTTTAATGAATTCAATGAGAAAATTAAAGAACAATATTCGTAGATCACATTTGGGTAGCCTCTTATTGCTTGCAACCGGTTTTTTCATTTCCTGTAATATGGGTGCCGGGAAGGAAGAGAGGATTGAGGAAAAAACAAATCCCGGGATAATAGAGGTTAGCCGGGAGCAGTTTGCTGCTGCCGGTATGGAGCTGCGAAAAATGCAGAGGAGGGAGTTCACTCAAACGGTAAAGGCCAATGGTCTCATGCAGGTTCCCCCGGAAAACCAGGCCTCAGTAAGTCCTTATTTTGGCGGATATGTTAAGCGATTGAACCTTTTGCCAGGGCAGAAGGTGAACAGGGGACAGGTACTGTTCGTTCTTGAAAACCCGGAGTATATTGAAATACAGCGGGAATACCTGGAAGCTAAGGGGCAACTGGAATATTTAAAATCAGATTATGAGCGGCAGCAAAACCTGGTAGAGGATAATGAACTCTCCCGCAATAATTTCCTGAAAGCTGAGTCAGACTATAAAGTAGTTTTGTCCACTTATGAATCCCTGAGAAAGAAACTCAGGCTGATGCATCTCGACCCCGACACGGTGGATGAAAAAAACCTGAGGTCCACTATCATGGTCATGTCCCCGATAAGCGGATATGTAAAAAATGTGAATGCCCACATCGGGCGATATCTCGACCCTTCTAATGTGGCGGTGGAACTGATTGATCCAAAACACCTGCATTTGAAGCTTCAAATTTTTGAAAGAGATCTTCCCAAAGTAGAGGAGGGACAGAAGATCAGGTTCGTATTGCAGGATGATCCTGAAACCTCTTACGAGGCCCAGGTGTACCTGGTGGGAAAATCGATAAACCCGGAACGAAGGACCATTAGTCTTCATGCCGATCTTGTCAATGAAGAACAAAAAGAACTTTTCAATGCCGGGATGTATGTGGAGGCAGAGATCTTCACTTCTTCTGAATGGCTGCCATCCCTGCCTGAAGATGCCTTAGTTGATGTGGATGACCGAAATTTCGTGCTGGTGGAACAGGAAAGCAATGAGGAAAGTATACGGTTTTTAAAAAGGGAAGTGAAGCCGGGGCCTTCCGGCAGGGGATATGTCGCAATAGCCAATGCCCCGGATTTTAAAAAGGATGACCGCTTTCTGACCAAAGGTGCTTTTAACCTGATCAAGAACTGATCAGGTTACCTGAAAAAGAACATTTCCAACCCTCTTAAAGGATATCCGTAAATTCTCCCGAATTAAGGGTAAAGAGGCTGAGAAGCAGAAGGAACACGATGATCCCGAACAAGACCAACCAGGGGGTGCGGGATTTTGATCTCACGTAATCCATGAGCAGTTTCCTTTCCAGCCGGATGTTGGCAATGTACTTTCTCACACCTACTCCCAGGGCGTACTTGCCGTTGGTGGTGATCCTGAATTTACCTGCCGGCCCCACGCGTATGAGGTCGTAACGTTGAAATTCCCGAAAAAACCTTTTTTCATGCTGGTCTTTAAGCTCCGGCATGTCCCTTCCTACTTTGAATTTATTGAGAAACCGCTCCTGCCGGCCCTTCAGATTTTCAGTTAACATTTTTTCAAGATTTTCAGCAGGCAAAAATAGAATTTTTCCACAAATAGAGGTGTTTTTCGTGAAGGAATGGAGTGGGGAATTATTGACCTGTGAAACTCTGATAAATAATAGATCCAGGGGCCTATTAATTATCCTGTTCTCATCATCTTTTAAATTTTAGATCTTCAGTGAGATTTTATCCATTGCGTAAATGCCTATTACCGGTAATCAGCTTTGATGATCTCCTGTATACCCTGCCGATAGGGAGTGGGTTTCATCCCGAAGCGGTTTTCAAATTTACTGCTGTCAAATACATAGTCCCGCTCATACTGGTACATCATTTCCACCGACTCTTTCATGATAGGCTTAAAGAGGCCCATGAGCTGGACCATCCATGCGGGTACGGCACGATAGCGGGCTTCTGTTCCCATTTCCTGTGCTATATTCTCGATCCACTCCTTCCCGGTGAAAGGATCTGCCGCGGTAGGGAGATGCCATACCTGGTCATAGGCATCGGGTGTATTGCCTAAAAGTGCGGTTGCTCTGCCTGCATCTGGGGTATAGGTAAACGAATGTTTGCAGTTGAGATCACCCAACCAGTTCGCTTTCTT
>JBEPWW010000334.1:0-2825 GCA_041642215.1 Salinimicrobium sp.
ATGCGGCTAGTACTTTTTGCCCCATTATAGAAAAACCCCACTTTCCGGAAGGAAGGTGGGGTTTTTTATTTATCAGTAGTGGTGAATGTTTTTACTGGAGCTGATTGACTGTTTTCCTGATTGCCGACAAATTAGTAAGCAATTTTTCCAGGAATTTAATATCCAGCATATTTGCCGCATCACTTTTTGCCGTGGCCAGGTCATAATGGGTTTCTATGAAGATCCCGTCAACACCTGTGGCAATACCGGCCCGGGCTATGGTCTCTATCATATCTGGTCGCCCTCCTGTCACTCCGCTGCTCTGGTTTGGCTGCTGTAAGGAATGGGTAACATCCAGCACAGTTGGTGCAAACTTCTTCATGGCAGGTATCCCACGAAAGTCCACGATCATATCCTGATAGCCGAACATGGTACCCCGATCAGTTACCATAACCTGTTCATTGTGGGAATCGGTAACTTTGGTGACGGCGTGCTGCATGCTCTCGGGACTCATAAACTGCCCTTTTTTTAAATTGACCACTTTTCCTGTTTCTGCCGCAGCGACCACAAGATCGGTTTGCCGTACCAGGAAAGCCGGTATCTGCAGTACATCAACATATTCGGCGGCTATGGCCGCGTCACCTGATTCATGTATGTCGGTCACGGTAGGGATTCCAAAGGTTTCTGAGACCTTGCGAAGGATCTTAAGGGCCTTCTCGTCCCCAATTCCCGTAAAACTATCAATACGGCTGCGGTTGGCTTTTTTATAAGATCCTTTGAAAATAAAGGGGATCTCTAGTTTATCGGTGATCTTCAAGATATTTTCGGCTATCCTCAAGGCCATTTCTTCACCTTCAATGGCACAGGGGCCGGCCAGCAGGAAGAAATTTCCTGAATCGGTATGCTTTATCTGTGGAATTTTATTCAGCTTCATAAATAGAGAATTTGGGCACAAAGATACTTTTTTTGCAGTACTCCATGCCCAAATTCCAGGAACGGAAACTCATTCCTTAGTTTTGATCATTCTTATCATCATAATCTGAAGGCTTTTCATCTTCCAGGGGAGGACTGATAGCGTAGCCCAGGCCGCGAATGATCTTCATATTGTCATAGTAAAAATGGCTTTCCACCACTTTGTCATTTTCAATGCGCATCGCCACGTGATAGGGGAAATCGATCTCTTCCCCGTTTTCATAGGTAAGCGTATTCATGCCCCAGTGAAAGATCCAGTTGCCTTGTTGGGGGCCTTCTTCTATGGATACCCCAAGCCAGGTGGACTCTTCTGCCAGGGTAGGGTTAGCGGTTTCGCGTCCTTTTTTCCAGTAATTGATCGTTTGATCCACATTTAAGGAATCAAAATTTCCCAGACCGTATATGCGCGCGTCCTCATCCAGGAAGTTGCGCAGGTCCTCCCAGTTTCCGGTTTCATAGGCTTTTACAGTTGCCTTGGCTGTATTGAGATCATTGGCTGCAGTGGGGTACTGCAGGGTCATCTTGTCTGTGGTCTGCGTAAATCCGGTAAAACTGAAGCTCAATAAAAATACTCCAGCCAGTACATAGATCCACGCTTGAAAGGTGTTTTTTGAGATCATAATAAACAGTTTTAAGTTAAGGGGTTAGCGTGGTAACGTGTTCAGTATTAATTATTTAAAGATACGAAAAGTTTCCCTGATTAAGAATTCGGGATTCTTAAAGTATGAGAAAGGTCATAAAAAAAGGGGTTTTCCAAAGGTGAAAAAAAGAATCTGGATACTTTTGGTGGCGTATATGGATTTAATTTGTTGTGAGTCAGCTATTTGAAAGGATTTTGAATTTTAAAAGAATTAAGTGGCAGGGCTGTTTTATTCGGAAAAAATAAACGTACCTTTGCAGCCTTAAAAATCAGGCGTTTATATGACAGCTATTAAAAACATTGCGATTATCGCACACGTTGACCACGGAAAGACCACACTGGTAGATAAAATCATGTACCATTGTCAGCTTTTCAGGGAAAACGAAAACACCGGAGACTTGATCCTGGACAACAATGACCTGGAAAGGGAAAGAGGGATCACCATTACTTCTAAAAACGTTTCCGTGGTATATAAAGACACTAAAATTAATATCATCGATACTCCCGGTCACGCCGACTTTGGTGGTGAAGTGGAGCGGGTATTGAATATGGCCGACGGGGTTTTATTGCTGGTGGACGCTTTTGAAGGCCCAATGCCGCAAACCCGTTTTGTGCTGCAAAAAGCCATTGACCTTGGACTAAAACCTTGTGTTGTGGTCAATAAGGTGGATAAGGAAAACTGTACCCCCGAAGAGGTTCATGAGAAGGTATTCGACCTCATGTTCGAACTGGGGGCTGAAGAATGGCAGCTGGATTTTCCAACTGTTTATGGTTCTGCCAAGAACAACTGGATGAGTGATGACTGGAGAAAGCAAACTGAGAATATCGAGCCTTTGCTGGACATGGTGATCGAGCATATCCCGTCTCCAAAGATCGAGGAAGGAAGCCCACAAATGCTTATCACTTCCCTGGATTTTTCTTCCTTTACGGGAAGGATCGCGATTGGTCGTCTCCAGAGGGGCACCCTTAAGGAAGGGATGCAGGTAGCTTTGGTAAAGCGTGACGGTACCATCAAAAAGACCAGAATTAAAGAGCTTCACACTTTTGAAGGCCTTGGCAGGAGAAAGATAGAAGAAGTGCAGGCGGGCGACATTTGTGCCATCGTTGGCCTGGAAGGATTTGAGATTGGTGATACGGTTGCCGACATTGAAAATCCTGAAGGATTGAAAACCATCGCCATTGATGAGCCTACCATGAGCATGTTGTTCACGATCAACGATTCCCCTTTCTTCGG
>JBEPWW010000335.1:0-2820 GCA_041642215.1 Salinimicrobium sp.
TGCATAAGCTATGATCCCCACCCGGTCACTTGCCAGATTATTGATGATCTGGGTGACCAGTTGTTTGGATTTCTCAAGCCGGTTGGGTGCAATATCCTCTGCCAGCATACTTTTAGAAACATCAACTGCGAAAACCACATCAACCCCTTCTCGCTTAACAGTTTCCAATTTTGTGCCAAACTGCGGATTAACAAGGGCTATGACAAAACTCGCAATGGCAAGGCAAAGCAGGATGATCTTCATGACCTGTTTCCCTGTGGAGCGGTTTGGACTTAATTTGTCCAGCAATTCTTTGTCGGCAAATTTGCGCTGTGTCCTTTTTTGCCAAAAGATCACCATGGCATACAACAGTATAATGACCGGTATCCCAATCAACAACCATAAATAAGTTTTATCTTCTAACAAAAACATGTTCTAATTCTTTTATACAAAGCTTCTGAAAACAGTAAATCTCAACAGTACTTCCACCAATAACAGGAATCCTGCCATTAAAATTAACGGCCGGAATTTCTCCTCATAATTATAAAACCTGAATTCTTCTATTTCAGTCTTTTCCAGTTCATCTATCTCATCATAGATCTCCTCGAGGGATTGGTTGTCTGTAGCCCTAAAGTATTTCCCGCCGGTAGTTTCAGAAATTTCCTCTAAAAGGGCTTCATCAATTTCTACAGGAACCCTGCCGTACTGGAAATTACCATTAGGCAAAATGGCTATTGGAGACAGGGCGGTACCGTTACTTCCCACTCCAATGGTATAAACCTTAATGCCAAATTCCACCGCCAGTTCACTGGCGATCTTAGGATCAATGAATCCTGCATTGTTCATTCCGTCAGTAAGCAGGATCACCACCTTACTTTCGGCCTTGCTGTCCTTTAATCTATTCACTGCGGTAGCAAGGCCCATCCCAATGGCCGTGCCGTTCTCCAGCATATTGTTGTACTCAATATCCTCAAGTGCACTTAACACAATGCTTTTATCGCTCGTAATAGGGGTTTGTGTAAAACTTTCCCCGGCATACACCACCAGACCAATCCTGTCTGCAGGACGGTTTCTTACGAAGTCTGCCGCCACTTCTTTTGTAGCTTCCAGCCGGTTAGGGTCAAGATCGCGTGCCAGCATACTCGCCGAAATATCTATGGCCATTGCAATGTCGATACCAAAATTACTGCTGGTACGGGAGGAGACATCCACACTGCGGGGTCTTGCCAGTGCCGTGATCACCAGTGTCAAAACCAGCAATCTAAGCACGAATAATATTGGTCTAAATTTTCCCAGCAATCCGGGTTTGGCTTCAAAGCCTTTAATGCTGGAGATCCTGAGCTCGGCCGTCTGCCGGTTTCGCTTCCATACATACCAGCCCAGGGCCAGCGGCAACAGCAGCAACAACCAAAAGAACTGTGGATCTTCAAAAAATAATCTCTCGAACATTAATTCGCCTTATTTATAAGTTCAACCGATGTGGTAATGCGCTGGGCAATTTCATCGGCATATTTGTCTGCTTCATTGTAGATCATCACCACCTGCTGGTAACCTTCGCCCATTCCAAAGTTTAGAATAGAATATTCCTTGGAAACAGGTTGTGATTTTTCACTTTTTTGGAAGGTCATGGTCCCGAATATTTTAAGGCCTTCGGCTCCGTTTAGAGTCGTGATCTCCTCCTGCTTGGTGATGATATTTTTTGCACCCCTTTTTTCCAGATAGGAATAAACCTCCTCAACCGCCGACTCCAAATTGAAATCTTCCCCGGCCGGGCGGGTATTTATACTTACAAAAAGGTTGCTCTCCAGGCTGCCATAGTTGAAGGTTTCCTTTCCTGCGGCCATTCCGCTGGTGTCGCTAACATTTCGCACCAACACATCGGGAGTGGCTATAGTGACCGAAGGGGTTCCATATTCACTGGAGATCCATTCACTTTCCAGCATCTCTTTACTGCTGTTGCCAATGTAAGTATCTGTAAAATATTCAAATCCACGGGTAGAAATAAGATATGCAGCACCGGCACTAATAAGGATTACTACGGCAACGATCCCTAAAATGATCTTTTTGACCTTCTTTTTTCGCTCCAGTCTCTCCCTGTATTCACGATCCCGCAACAGCTCTTCTTCCGTTGGCTGCGGAATTGAGGCTTTCGTATCTTTTATAACATTTTCCACACTACTGCGGTCTTCCTTTGCTGTGAGCACATCGGGTCTCGAGTTCGCGAACTTTGCAAGATCGGCTCTCTCCAGGATTTCTTTTAATCGTTCTATCGTGGTGTTTTCAAGTTTTAGTCTCCCACGATCCCTTTCGGCTTCAAGATAGGCGATGAGTTCATTGGTGGTACTTTCCAAAGCGTGATCATAAATATCTCCATCGAGATATCTTCTTACAGCAGCTGAAAGTTGAGAATAATATTCCTTGATCTCCCGTTGCTCTAATAAATGAGAGTCATCAAGTTGCTTAAGTTCAAAGAGAGCACGCTCATATGGCGGAAGCTGTTTTGCAGCCTCTTTTCTTTTCTTCCTGCTCCTGTACAACAGGTAAATCACAATGCCCAAAATTATAAGTCCAAATAGCCACCATAGCCAGGCCGGAATTCCAAAAGCCGGCGGTACTTCAACTGCAGGTTTTATGGGGAACATTTTTTGTTTTGTCGTGTCTACCACCACATCATTCACCACCACCGAAAACGAATCTGTGCGAAATTCCCGGTCATTGATCAATACGCGCTGCCGCGGAATGGTATAACTGCCCGAATCAAACTGGGTCAAAGCGTATTCCCGGGTAAGCCGATATCGATTGCTTATTTCGCTGGTGTCAATGGCATAAGCCTCGATCATT
>JBEPWW010000336.1:0-2804 GCA_041642215.1 Salinimicrobium sp.
CTTCAGGAAGAGGTAATTACCAGTATCGTAAACAACCACAATACCTTTGTGGTGATGCCTACAGGTGGTGGTAAATCCCTATGTTATCAGCTTCCGGCTTTGATAAAAGAAGGGACCGCAATTGTGGTTTCCCCCCTGATCGCTTTAATGAAAAATCAGGTGGATGCCATCCGCGGGATCTCCTCGGAAAATGGCATCGCCCATGTGCTGAATTCCTCCCTGAACAAAACGGAAGTTAAACAGGTGAAGGAAGATATTACCAATGGTATTACCAAACTGTTGTACGTAGCCCCCGAGTCCCTTACCAAGGAGGAAAACGTAGAATTTTTGCGCAGCGTAAAGATCTCATTCATGGCCATAGATGAGGCTCACTGTATTAGTGAATGGGGCCATGACTTTAGACCCGAGTACCGTAACCTCCGGCACATTGTAAAACGAATTGGAGACAATATCCCTATTATCGGTCTAACGGCAACAGCTACGCCCAAGGTACAGGAGGATATCCTGAAGAACCTGGGAATTACCGACGCCAAAACTTTTAAGGCCTCTTTTAACCGGCCAAACCTGTACTACGAGATCCGTCCCAAGACCAAGAACGTAGATGCAGATATCATACGTTTTGTGAAGCAGAACGCCGGCAAAACGGGGATCATCTATTGCCTGAGCAGGAAAAAGGTGGAGGAACTCGCCCAGACCCTGCAGGTGAACGGGATTTCGGCGGTACCCTATCATGCCGGTCTCGATGCCAAGACCCGCTCCAAGCACCAGGACATGTTCCTTATGGAGGATGTGGATGTGGTAGTGGCTACCATAGCCTTTGGAATGGGGATCGACAAGCCCGACGTGCGCTTTGTGATCCATCATGATATCCCCAAGAGTATTGAAAGTTACTATCAGGAAACCGGAAGGGCCGGAAGAGACGGTGGTGAAGGACACTGCCTGGCTTTCTACTCCTATAAAGACATTGAAAAACTGGAAAAGTTCATGAGCGGGAAACCGGTCGCCGAGCAGGAAATAGGCCATGCCCTTCTTCAGGAAGTGGTGGCTTTTGCCGAAACTTCGGTTTCCAGAAGAAAATTCATCCTGCATTACTTTGGGGAGGAATTTGATGAGAAGAGCGGCGAAGGGGCCAGCATGGATGATAACGTGAGAAATCCCAAGAAACGCCATGAGGCGCAGGAAGACGCGGAATTGCTGTTAAAAACCGTGAAGGATACCAATCAATTATATAAATCAAAAGAAGTGGTGAACACCCTGGTTGGGAAATCCAATGCCGTGATCAAATCCCACCGCACAGATGAGCATGCCCTATTCGGAAAAGGAAAGCATAAAGATGCTAAATACTGGATGGCCCTGCTACGTCAATTGCTGGTGGCCGGATTGCTGCGGAAGGATATCGAAACCTATGGAGTGGTAAAGCTCACCAAAAAAGGAGAGGAATACCTGAAGAAACCGGAATCTTTTATGATGACCGAAGATCATCTCTATGAGCTGGGCGGAAACGACGGCATCGTAACTGCGGCCAAAGGCACCGGCGGCGGCATGGATGAGAAGCTGGTCAAGATGCTGAAGGAACTGCGTAAGAAGGTGGCCAAGCGCCTTGAAGTACCCCCATTTGTGGTCTTCCAGGACCCGTCCCTTGAAGATATGGCCCTTAAATACCCCGTGACTATAGAGGAACTGGGGAACATACATGGCGTGGGGGAAGGAAAAGCCAAAAAATACGGGAAAGAGTTCGTCGAGCTTATTGACCGTTATGTGAAGGACAATGATATTACGCGTCCTGATGACCTGGTAGTAAAAACCACCGGGGCAAACAGCGGACTCAAATTATACATCATTCAAAACGTGGACAGAAAGTTGCCCCTGGATGATATTGCGGCTGCAAAAGGCATGGAGATGCCATCCTTTATCAAAGAAATGGAAGCCATCGTGTACAGTGGGACCAAGCTCAACATCAACTACTGGATCGATGATATCCTGGATGAAGACCAGCAGGAGGAGATCCATGAATATTTCCTTGAAGCCGAAACTGATAAGATCGAAGAGGCCCTGGAAGAATTCGACGGCGAATATGAAGAAGAGGAATTGCGATTATACCGCATCAAGTTCATTAGTGAAGTAGCGAATTAGGTTTTTAAGCTTAAAGGTGTAAGGAAAAATAGAGGGCTGTCTGAAAAGTCTGTGTTGCGTCAAGCTGAACTTGTTTCAGTTTCTAATTGATTTTAACTTTTAATTGGTTGAGATCCTGAAATAAATTCAGGATGACGTATTTCATGCTTTTGAGAAAGCCTCTTTTTTTACACCATTTTGTGGAGCGAAGCCTCCGGCAGGCAGGAATCTATCGTGTAAACCAGAGATCTGTCCTTCGTCGGAATGACACTCGCTCCTTTCTCATTCAGAGCGCAGCCATTGTGCGAAGCGAGGAAAACTGTTCCATCTGTCATTCAGAGCGCAGCTTTTTGCGGAGCGAAGAATCTATCGTGTAAACCAGAGATTCCTCCTTCGTCGGAATGACACTCGCATCCTTCTCATTCAGAGCACAGCCATTGTGCGGAACGAAACCACCTGCCTGTCGGAATCTTTTGTAGGGAAGAAAGAACCCTTTCCACTGTCGTTATGCCCCGAACAAAATCCATTTCTTTATCTTTGCTTTTTAACTTAAAACATCATCATGAAGGACGGATTATACGCAAAATTTCATACTCCCAAAGGGGAGATACTGGTAGAACTTGAATTTGAAAAGGTTCCGGGAACGGTGGGGAACTTTGTCGCCCTCGCCGAAGGCAACCTGGAGAATGATG
>JBEPWW010000337.1:0-2794 GCA_041642215.1 Salinimicrobium sp.
GAAATATCCTTCCACCGTGGCGCATAGTTTGCTGGCGTGATCAACTTAACCTTTTTGTAATGCTTAGCGGCATCGGTCCAAAATGGATCAACCAGCGTCGAAAGCCATTCCGAGTCCGGTTTGGCTTTAAGCTTGATACTAGTCCATATCCACCCTGCTTTCGTGTCATAAACTTGGATAAACAGCGCGCAAATTAATAAAAGCATTAAAATACTATTCTTACCATTTTAAAAACGCCGGGAATTTTCCGGCGTTTTTAGTTGTAAATACTATCTTAGTTTAAAACTTTTTCTTATGATCTTTCTATTTCGCATTTTGATGACCGGAATTGTGGTGATGTTACTGGCCTATTTCTTACCCGGTGTGGCAGTAGCGGGTTATCTTACCGCTATCCTTGTGGCAGTGGTACTGGCCCTGTTGAACCTGGTTGTGAAGCCTATTTTAATCCTGTTTACCCTTCCCGTCACTATTTTGACCTTGGGACTTTTTCTGCTCGTGATCAATGCAGTGATCATTTTACTGGCAGATGCTTTTATAGGTGGATTTGAGGTGGCAGGCTTCTGGTATGCGCTTTTGTTCAGTATCCTGCTTTCAATTTTCCAGTCGGTATTGTTCTCCCTGATAGAAAGAAGATAAAATCCTTCTGAAATTCAGGTTTTTGAAACTTTGTATGCTTTTAAAAAAGTTGTACTTTTGCACTCCAATTTTTATAAGAGTTTATAATGAATATAACGAGAGAGAACATTGATGAACTGAATGCTGTTGTCAAGGTTGACATAGCCAAAGAAGACTACAGTGACAAAGTTGAAAAAATCCTGAAGGATTACCGCAAAAACGCCAATATTCCCGGCTTTAGAAAAGGTCATGTGCCTATGGGGATGGTGAAGAAGCAGTATGGGAAAGCCGTATTGGTAGATGAGGTAAACAAATTGCTGCAGGACGCACTGAATAAATATCTTACCGAAGAGAAGCTGGATGTTCTTGGGAACCCGTTGCCAAAAGAGCAGGAGAATTTCGACTGGGACAGTGAGAACTATACCTTTGAATTCGAACTGGGTCTTTCTCCGCAATTTGAAGTAGACCTTAACAATGAGGAGCCTATTACGCATTATAAGATCGTAGCCGGGGATGAAATGGTGGAAAACCAGATCAAGACCATTCAGAAGCAATACGGAAAGCTCATTTCTAAAGATGCAGCTGAAGAAGGGGACCAGCTAACGGGATCCTTTAAGAATGAAGCAGAAGGGATCGATGCAGAAGCTACTGTGCCGCTGGAAAAGATCAAAGGAAAAGAGAACAGGGATAAATTCATTGGGGCTAAAGTTGGGGATGTGATGACCCTAAACACCAAAGGTCTTTTTGAGGATGACCATGACCTTATGGAATTCCTGAAGGTGGAACATGACAAAGCTCATGATCTTGACGTTGAGGTGAATTTCACGGTTTCTGAGATCAACAGGCAGGAAATGGCTGATCTTGACCAGGAATTGTTTGATAAGCTTTTTGGAAATGGGGAAGTTACTTCTGTGACCGAGCTTAAGGAGAAAATAAAAGAAGATGCTGCGAAACAATTCGAGCAACAAAGTGACCAGCAATTGCTGAACGATGTGACCGAAATGCTTATTGAGAAGACCAGTTTTGATCTTCCGAAGGAGTTCCTTCAGAAATGGATCCAAACGGCAGGGGAGAAGCCTATGACCGAAGAGGAGGCGAAGGAAGAATATGAAAAAAGCGAAAAAGGGCTCCGTTTTCAGTTGATCGAAGGGAAACTGATCCAGGAAAACGGACTTGAGGTAAAGTTCGAAGATCTTAAAGCTTTCGCAAAAGACAGGATCAGGGAGCAAATGGCCCAGTTTGGTCAATTGAACCCCGAAGAAAAGGAGCTTGATGATATCGCGCAGCGTATCCTTTCACGTCAGGATGAGGTAAAGCGTCTGTCTGAGCAATTGATGAACCAGAAGTTATTAGGTCTTTATAAGGAGAAGGTGAACCTGGAGCCTAAGGAAGTAACATATGAAGAATTTGTTAAAGAGGTTTATCAATAGAACTTTTATAAATTAATACTTATCTTTAAGGCGTTTTCATTTAATGAATAACGCCTTTTTGGCATTTTTAAGGAGGTTTTCCATTGAGGAAAACCTTCAGCTTTGAAATACGGATTTAATAATCAGAAAGTACACAATGGATTACGGTAAAGAATTTGAGAAATATGCTACCAAGCACCACGGGATCAACAGCAATTATTACAACCAGATAGTTAGCAGTATGAATCCTATGGGAATGACTCCCAATATTATTGAAGAGCGGCAAATGAACATTGCTATTTTTGACGTTTTCTCCAGGTTAATGATGGACCGGATCATCTTTTTGGGTACGGCCATAAATGATCAGGTGGCGAATATAATTCAGGCACAGATGTTGTTTCTGGAAAGCACCGATGCGTCCAAGGATATACAGATCTACATTAACTCCCCGGGAGGAAGTGTTTATGCAGGATTGGGGATCTATGATACCATGCAGTTCATTAAGCCCGATGTAGCGACAATTTGTACGGGAATGGCAGCCTCAATGGGGGCGGTCCTGCTTTGTGCGGGTGAAAAAGGAAAAAGAAGTGGCTTGCCGCATTCCAGGGTGATGATCCACCAGCCGTTAGGTGGGGCCCAGGGCCAGGCCAGTGACATTGAAATCACCGCGAGAGAGATCCTTACCCTTAAAAAAGAACTGTATGAGATCATCGCGAAGCATTCTGGCCAGACTTTTGAGAAGATAGAGGAAGATAGTGACCGGGATTACT
>JBEPWW010000338.1:0-2779 GCA_041642215.1 Salinimicrobium sp.
GAGCAGTTTTCCCAGACCCTCCAGCGCAAAATACTCGCATTGTATAGGGATGATCACAGAATCTGCCGCGGTAAGGGCGTTAAGCGTCAGTAACCCCAGGGAGGGCGCGCAGTCAATGATCACGTAATCATAGGAATCCCGCAAATGACCTATGGCCTTTTTAAGCATGTATTCCCGTTCATCCTGGTCTACGAGTTCGATCTCGATCGCGACCAGGTCAATATGTGCAGGTATGATATCCAGATTTGGGGAATCGGTTTTCATAATGGCTTCTTCTGCCTTACATGAATGTTCGAGCAACTGGTATGTTCCCAGTTCCACACTCTCTACATCAATTCCCAGTCCAGAAGTCGCGTTGGCCTGGGGATCGGCGTCAATCAATAAGACTTTTTTTTCCAGCACTCCGAGGGATGCCGCCAGATTAACAGAAGTGGTAGTTTTTCCTACTCCTCCCTTTTGATTTGCAATGGCAATAATTTTACCCATTAAGTTCTTTGGATTTTAAAAAGTAAAAATACAATTAATTATAAGTTTACGAAAGTCATTTTGTTAACAGGTTATTAGTAAGAAAAGTTAAGCGAATATTCGGTGCTGAAGCAGTTGGAAAATGGTCGTCAAGTGCCTGCTTTAAAGCACCGGTTTGCTTCTAAAGGCGTTCATTACAGCTTCCGGAAAGGATTTCTTGAAGGCGGGACATGCAGGGTTGCATCCGCAGAACAGGATGTGGTTTCTCTACTGTAGGGTTTTGGCCTGGAGTGATTAAGATTTACGGGAACGGATCATGGCTTCCAGTTGATCCCACATCTCCTCAGGTATGGCTTCCAGCAGGTTGAACTGTCCTGCTCCTCTAAGCCATTCCCCGCCGTCGATGGTGACCACTTCTCCGTTTACATAGGCCGAAAAATCAGATACCAGGTAAGCAGCCAGATTGGCCAGTTCCTGATGTTCTCCCACTCTTTTGAGAGGCACCTTTTTTGCCAGGTCAAATTTCTCTTTCAGATCTCCGGGTAAAAGTCGGTCCCAGGCTCCTTTTGTAGGAAATGGTCCCGGGGCGATGGCATTGGATCGTATCCCGTACTTGGCCCATTCCACAGCGAGGGAGCGGGTCATGGCCAGTACTCCTGCTTTAGCCGTCGCACTGGGAACTACGTAGGCCGATCCTGTCCAGGCATAGGTGGTGACGATGTTAAGGATGGTTTTGTTCTGTTCCTTTTTGTCTATCCAGTATTTCCCAAAAGCAAGGGTGCAGTTCTTACTGCCTTTCAAAACAATATCAATGATGGTATCAAAAGCATTGGCGCTGAGCCTTTCGGTAGGGGATATGAAATTTCCTGCTGCGTTGTTCAGGAGTATATCCACACTGCCGAATTTTTTCACAACTTCGTCGCGCATGTTCTCTACCTGTTCATAGTCCCGTACATCGCACTGAACCGGAAAACAAGTGCCTATAGCCTGCTCCTCCAGTTCGGCTGCGGTTTTTTCCAGTTTTTCAAGATTGCGGGAGGTGATCGCCACATTAGCCCCCAGTTCCAGGAAATATTTGGTCATAGATTTTCCTAGTCCGCTGCCACCACCGGTTACAACTATATTTTTACCTTTAAGGGCATCATCGCGAAGCATTTTACGAGTGTAATTCATCTTTTTTAGATTAATGAGTTCATAGATATTTTCTGGGAGCGTAAATTCATGCCCTTACTTTTTTAAGCCTATTCATCGATCAGGATTTCCAGCAACTGTATGGCGGCATCACTAATACGTGTTCCCGGGCCAAAAACGGCAACTGCTCCGGCGTCAAATAAAAACTGATAGTCCTGGCTGGGGATAACCCCGCCAACGATCACCATGATATCCTCCCGGCCATAATTTTTCAGCTCTTCGATCACCTGCGGTACCAGGGTCTTATGCCCGGCCGCAAGGGAGGAAACCCCCAGGATATGAACATCGTTCTCCACGGCCTGTTTGGCAGCTTCGGCCGGGGTCTGGAATAAAGGTCCTATATCCACGTCAAAACCAACATCGGCATAACCCGTGGCGACTACCTTTGCCCCGCGGTCATGGCCATCCTGTCCCATTTTTGCGATCATAATACGTGGCCTTCTGCCTTCCTTTTCAGCAAAATGATCTGCGAGTTCGCGGGCTTTCTTAAAGGAAGCATCTTCTTTAATTTCTTTTGAATACACGCCGTTAAAGGATTGGATTTTTGCTTTATACCTGCCATACACCGTTTCGAGGGCATCGCTGATCTCTCCTAAAGTAGCTCGTTCCCGGGCTGCTTCTACCGCTAAAGCTAATAAATTTCCCTCTTCCTTACGCGCGGCAGCGGTTAAATTGTTCAGGGCGGTCTTTACTTTTTCTGAATTTCGGGAATCCCTGATGGTCTCCAGGCGTTCCATTTGCTGTTTGCGAACGGTCTGGTTATCGACCTCCAGGGTGACAATAGGGTCTTCCTTTTCCCTTCGGAACTTGTTGACCCCTACAATGATATCCTGTGCGCTGTCAATGCGCGCCTGTTTTACAGCTGCGGCTTCCTCTATGCGTAATTTCGGGATTCCGGCTTCAATGGCCTTTGTCATACCCCCCAGTTCTTCTACTTCCTGTATCAGCTCCCAGGCTTTGTCTGCGATCTCTTTAGTGAGGCTTTCCACATAATAGCTGCCTGCCCAGGGGTCAACCGTTCTGGTGATCTGGGTCTCCTGCTGGAGGTGAAGCTGGGTGTTCCTGGCGATGCGGGCAGAGAAATCGGTAGGCAGGGCGATAGCCTCATCCAGGGCATTTGTGT
>JBEPWW010000339.1:0-2777 GCA_041642215.1 Salinimicrobium sp.
ATCCCGCCGGACTATCTTTTGAGGAATCCAACGAACTGATGTCTGCAGATCCCGAAAAATTCAGGGAAAAAGTACAGGAAAGCCTGCGGCGACAAACCGAGGCTATCAACCGGCACACCGAAAAAGGCACGTATTTCTTCGACTACGGGAACGCTTTTCTGCTAGAGGCTTCCAGGGCGGGCGCGAAGATCTTCAAAGATGAGAACGGGCAATTCGTGAGTGATCCCGCTGCAGCAGACGGCAGCAGGGAATTTGCCTATTCCAGCTATGTCCAGGATATCATGGGCCCTATGTGCTTCGACTATGGCTTTGGCCCTTTTAGATGGGTATGCGCTTCTGGAAAACCTGAAGACCTTGAAAAAACAGATGCCATCGCCACCCGGGTACTTCAGCAATTAAAAGAAGAGGCCCCAGAAGAGATCCGCCAGCAAATGCAGGACAATATCCGGTGGATAGAGGGCGCGCAGGAAAACCGGCTGGTAGTGGGCTCCCAGGCCAGGATATTGTATGCAGATGCGGTGGGGCGTATGGAGATCGCCAAAGCCTTCAATGACGCCATCGCAAGAAAAGAAATAGGGACCGTGGTTCTGGGAAGGGACCATCACGATGTCTCGGGAACAGACTCCCCATACCGGGAAACCTCCAATATTTATGACGGCTCCAGGTTTACGGCAGATATGGCCATACAGAACGTGATCGGGGACAGTTTTAGGGGCGCCACCTGGGTAAGCATCCATAATGGAGGAGGCGTTGGCTGGGGAGAAGTGATCAACGGCGGATTCGGAATGGTTCTTGATGGTAGTTTAGAGTCAGAACGACGGCTTATCTCTATGTTATACTGGGATGTAAACAACGGGATCGCGAGGCGATCCTGGGCCAGGAATGAAGGCGCACTTTTTGCTATTAAGCGCGCCATGCAAAGCGAGCCCCAATTAAAAGTGACGCTTCCCAATATGGTAGAGGAAAATTTACTAAATTTAGTGTAGTACAACATTTAAAAAACTGATTATGAAATCCTTAAAAATCACTGCCGTACTCGTGTTGTTTGTACTGGTTTTTACCTCCTGTAACACGGTAAGGGTAGCAACAGATTATGATCGCGAGGCGAATTTTAACCAGTACCAGACTTTCGCTTTTTTTAAACCCGGAATAGACAAAGCCGAGATCTCTGATCTTGATAAAAAAAGGATCCTGCGCGCCATCGAGAACGAAATGCTCAGCAAAGGTTTCACCAAGTCAGAAAATCCCGATATACTGGTGAGCATCTTCACCAAGACCAGGGAGAACATCAATATCTACAACAACAACTTTGGATATGGATACGGCTGGGGATGGCACCCATGGTATTGGGGCGCCGGGTATAACACCGTAAACCGCACTACCGACGGAACTTTATATATTGACCTTATTGATGCCGACCAGAAGGAACTGGTATGGCAGGGAATGGGTACTGCAGCCCTTGCAAGGGATGTGGACCGAAAACAGGAAAGGATCAGTAAGATCGTAAGGGAGATCCTGGAGAAGTATCCTCCGGGCAGGAACTAAGGATTTTGATCATATATCATAAAGCCGCTTAAAGATGGAAATTCCTTCTTTAAGCGGCTTTTTCCATTTACAGTTTTAACTAAAGAGGTGACATTCAGGGTTTTGCAAAACCTTATTTTTTGTATCTTTAGAGTTCTCAACAGTAAAATATTTATGGAAGCAGAATTTGAATCCAATGAGATCATAGACCGGTTGCCGGCGCACCTCAAACAGTTCATAAAACCTCAGAACTACGAAGACTATACGGCGATCAACCAGGCCGTGTGGCGTTACGTGATGCGGAAGAACGTGGAATACCTGAGCCAGGTGGCCCACTCCTCCTATCTGGAAGGCCTGAGGCAGACCGGGATTTCCATAGATCACATCCCCAACATGTATGGGATGAACAGGATACTCAAAGAAATAGGCTGGGCGGCAGTTGCTGTCGACGGCTTTATCCCTCCCGCCGCTTTCATGGAATTCCAGGCCTTTAATGTACTGGTGATCGCCAGCGACATTAGGCAGCTGGAACATATGGAATATACCCCTGCACCCGATATCATTCACGAAGGGGCAGGACATGCCCCCATTATCGCGAACCCCGAATACGCAGAATACCTGCGACGCTTCGGGGAGATAGGCTGCAAAGCCATTTCCAGCGCCCACGATTATGAGGTGTATGAAGCCATCAGGCACCTCTCCATTATCAAGGAAGCCGAAGACACTCCGCAGGAGGAGATCGAAGCGGCTGAGAAACGGGTGGATGAATTGCAGAATAAAAACCCCGAACCCAGTGAGATGGCCCAGATCCGGAACCTGCACTGGTGGACGGTAGAGTACGGGCTCATTGGCACCCCGGAAGATCCGAAGATCTATGGGGCAGGACTTCTCTCCTCTATAGGGGAAAGCGCCTGGTGCATGACAGACAAGGTGAAAAAACTTCCATACACCATCGAGGCCGCACAGCAGGATTTTGACATCACCAAACCCCAGCCGCAGCTATATGTTACTCCAGATTTCGCTCACCTGAGCCTTGTGCTCGAGGAATTCGCCAACAAAATGGCCCTGAGGGTAGGCGGCCTGGAAGGCATACAGAAACTCATCAATTCAAAGAACATAGGCACCATAGAGCTCAGCACCGGCATACAGATCTCCGGTAATTTCACCCGGGTGATCGAACATGAAGGCAGACCGATCTATTTCCAGACCACCGGAAAAACAGCCCTGGCTTCCCGCGAAAAAGAACTCGTAGG
>JBEPWW010000340.1:0-2762 GCA_041642215.1 Salinimicrobium sp.
CTGGTTTTGTATAAACTCTCTAAAATCACGTTTAGGGCTAACAAGCTGATCAAGTATCCGCTCAAAGACGGCTCGCTTTTACAACTTAAACTCACCCTTTTTAAAGAATTGGTGTTGAGTTTATCAAAAAAATTAACTAATACAGGCAGTAACCTTTATTTTTTATTTCCAAAGAACAATTAAACCAGGTGCTTTCCGAGCAACTCATTGAGTGCATCCAGCTTCTCTTCAGCCAGGAGGACCTCACTATTGTTGTTAATTGCTTTCTGCTCGGTCTGGGAGGCAAATTGTAAGGCACACATGGCCAGCACATCCTGCTTATCCCTAACGGCATAACTCTGTTCAAATTGCTTAATCATCGCTTCTATTTTCTTGGCTGCCTTTCTAAGCCCTTCCTCCTGATCGGGGTGGATGGTTAAAGGGTACACCCTGTCAGCAATAGAAAGTTTAATTTTAAGCTGATTTGACATTATCTTTTCTTATTCTGAAAGTTGAACAATACAATGATCAATCTCTCTGATCAAGCCATTTATTTTAAGCTTGGTTTCTTTTTTATAGTCATTACTGCCAAGCAACGCATTGGCAGCTTTAAGGGTTTGAACCTTCTTTTCAGAAGCTTCCAGACTCTCCTCCAATTGCTTGTTCTCGAGCCTGAGCTTAGTTATTTCCTCTTGTATAGACCGGTTCTTTTGCTCCAGGCTCTCATGCTTCCGAAGTAAATTTCCAATTCTACCCTCAAGGCTTTCAACTATTTCTGCTAACTTACCCATTAAAGCTATTCATGCTGCTTACCCTTACAAAGTTAACATACCTTTAGGAATATCCCAATACTTTTAAACCAAATTTTCTCCTGCCGCCCTAAAATATTTTAAAAGCCTCACAAATAAGGGTTTAATTTTTGACCGCTGTTTATTATATTTATCCCCTCTTTAAAAACGAATTACCGAAGGATTTATGAAAAGGATTTTTGCTCTAGTTTTTCTATTTATTTCAGCCAGCGGCATGGCTCAGTATGACTATGTTACCGATTACTTTACGGATCCACTGGACGTTTCCCTGGTGCTTTCAGGCACCTTTGGAGAGCTAAGGTCCAATCATTTTCATAGCGGACTGGACATCAAGACCCAGCAACGGGAAGGCTTACCGGTATTTGCCTCGGCAGAGGGATATATTAGCCGCATCAACATCTCCCATTACGGTTACGGCAAAGCACTCTATATCCAGCATCCTAACGGCTATACTACCGTATATGCTCATCTAAAGAATTTCTCTCCCGAAATAGAAGCTTATATCAAAGAACGGCAATACGCCAAAGAAAGCTATGAGATCGAGCTCTTCCCCGGTTCCAGTGACCTAATGGTCAACCAGGGACAGGAGGTAGGCAGCAGCGGGAATACCGGGGGCAGCGGTGGGCCTCACCTTCACTTTGAGATACGGGACGAGCAGCAAAGGCCTATGAACCCCCTTATGTTTGGGTTCGACATAAAAGATACCCGTGCGCCGGTGGTAAACAGCCTTTTTGTTTATCCCCTGGGGGAGGATTCCCACGTGAATAACTCGGCACAACGCCAAAAACTCAACCTGGTACTCCAGAACGATGGCTCCTACAAAGCCTCAAAAATAGATGCCTGCGGCACGGTTGGTTTTGGAATATCTGCCATAGACCAGCAGGACGGGGCACATAACCGCAACGGGGTTTTCAGGATTGAATCCTCGCTCAACGGGGAAAAGGTCTTCCAGGCAAATTTTGAAAAATTCTCTTTTGCAGAGACCCGACATCTGAATCAGCTTATTGATTACGGGTATTATACAGAGCACAAAAGCAGGATTCAGAAACTCTTCGTGGAACCTTCCAACCCGCTAAGTATTTACAGCAATGTGATCAACGAGGGGATGATCAACGTGAAAGATAGCCTCTCCTACACCTATACCATCGCAGTCACCGATTTTGCAGGTAATGAAAGGATTGTACGCATCCCGGTGGAAGGAAAACCGGGACAGAATGTGATTCCCCGGGAAGACAAGACCTCCCCTTACTTTGTCCAGGCGAACCAGGCTGTGAATTTTGAAGAAAATGGCATTGATGTTTACATCCCAAAGAACAGCCTGTACCAGGATACTTTTTTAGACATCGTTTTTGAAGATGATAAAGTAAAGCTGCATAAGGATGATACGCCTATTCACAGCAATATCACCATTGGATTTGATGTAAGCAAATACAGGCAGGAAGACCGGGAACAATTGTTCATAGCACGATTAAATCCTTATGGCACCCCGTACTATTCCGACACCTATAAGAAAGGGGACCGCTTTACCACTAAAACCCGGCAGTTTGGGGATTATACGCTGGTAAAAGATGAGACCCCGCCCAGGATCGTACCGGTGAATTTCAAAAACGGCCAATGGATATCCAATAACAGGGACCTGAAAGTGAAGATCTCTGATGATCTCTCTGGAATAAAAAGTTACCGGGCAACTGTCAACGGCCAGTTCATCCTGATGGAATATGAATACAAACAGAACCTGCTTACCCATGATTTTAGTGATGACGTGGTGATTGAAACAGAAAACCAGCTCAAGATCGTGGTCACTGATAACGTAGGGAACGTTTCGACCTACGAAGCCACCTTCTATAGAAAATAAAACATTTGAAACTAACCCCTCTTTTCCTCGTTTTAGGTCTGCTGTTCATAAACGGCTCTCATGCTCAAAAAGCGACCATAAAAGGAGTGATTTTAGGTGAGGATCTTGAACCTGTTAGC
>JBEPWW010000341.1:0-2761 GCA_041642215.1 Salinimicrobium sp.
AAATGGACTACTGGCGAAACCCACGCATGGAAATATCATTCGTTTTGCACCTCCTTTAGTGATGAACGAAGCGCAGTTAAATGAATGTGTGGATATCATCGTAAAAACCCTTGAGGAGTTTGAAAATTAGATTCTTTGTGATTAATGTTAGAAAAATGCTGCCCCTAAGGGCAGCATTTTTATTTTTAGCTTATGTCTAAAAAAGCTTATCCGCCGTATTCCCTCATCCATTCTTCCTGCATTTCCAGGATTCCTTCCCATCCATAAGTCATGATCATGATGATGTTGAATATAAGATAGATGGCTGACAGGATGATCCCTATGATAGCTAGGGTGCGTCCTGTTTTGACATTCTTGTACCCGGTATAGAGTTCGGGGTGTGTCTTATACAATTCCATATCCTTACGCGCCAGGATAAGCGCCACCACTCCAAAAATGAGGCCTACAATACCCCAGCAGCAGCAAGTGATGATGGACAGGATACCGAAGACGAGAATAATGGTGGAATTAGGTAATTTTTCTTGTGTGTTCATATGGTTGGTTTTGGTTAGCTAAAAAGGTGGCTCATCTTATAAAAATAACTTCCTATAATGATCACTGCAGAAAGAATGATGAGGCTTATTTTTATTGGCCATGCATGCCTGATCTTGATAAATAGGTTGGCAACGAGAAAGAGGAAGAGCAGGAGCATGGGGTAAATAGCCGGATACATATTATATGCAGCTCTGAAATCCCCCTGCAATACCAGGAAAAAGGCACGTTGCGTTCCACAGCCGAGACAGTCCCAGCCAAAGAACTGCTTGTTTAGACAAGGGAGCATAAACTCTTCCATACTTGTTCAATTGAGCACCGCGATCTTTCGTGTACTGGTTGACCGCATGTTGCTGTTTATTTTTACTACATAGATCCCGGAGGACCAGTTCCTGGTGATCACCTGTATGCTAGCGGGGTCCTCAAATCTATTCCTGTGAAACACCATTTTCCCTTGCAGATCGTATACTGCAATACCCGTGATCTTTGCCGGGCCGGGGTTTAAAATTTCCAGTTCCCCCATACGATTGTTTTGAAAAATATCGAACCTGCCGTCTTCTTCATTATTGAGGATTATCTCTGCTTCAGCTTCGCCGGTAAAAGAAATTTTGAACCGGCCGTGATAAATTCCCGGCTCCAGGGACAGTTCAAAATTCTTCTCATGCAGCGCATGATATCCTCCTGTTTCTTCATCTAATATATAAATTTTTTCAATTTCCAGGTTTTCAATAGCTGCAAGGCGCAGGTTTAGGTTTGTAGTACCCTGTTCTACTTTTAAAAATAAAGGGATCTTTTCTGAGGGATCAAAAGGGCGAACATCAATAGAATAATTCCGGTCACTTTGTAGCCAGCCAATATCTGTAGGTGCAAGGTGAAATGCAGGGGCGTCCATCCCTGGGTCTGTGCCGGCCGTACCGCCAGGCCAGAAGGCAAGGGTGAATTCACGGGAATAGTGATCATCGATGGTAGCTTCAAGGCGCAGAATGGAAAGAGGTACGGGTGCGCTTATTCCGCTGAAAGCTGATTCTTTAGCTGCTTCTCTTGATTTAAAAGCTGAATGCTCTCCTTCTTTGACAAATACCCGGTGTCGGTTTTGAAATTCCAGCATTCCTGCTGTAACCCCTTTGACCATGAACCCCTGGGCAACCGGGCTGAATCTTCGTGCGTAATGCTCTCCTTTTCCTTTTTCTTCCTGGCTGTGAACCTTTTTGAATACAGGCCGGGTATAAATTCCTTCGGTGCAGGGGTCTACGGGGCTAAAAGCTCCATAGCCTCCCACATAATCGGTGAGGTAGTGCGAATCCCCGTTTTCGATCGAATCCCAGAAATAGGCTATACCGCTAATAATATTTTTGCGGGTAATGGTGGGATGACAATCCCCGGAAACAGTACCGGATCCGGAATTTTCTAATAGAAAAAGACTGAGGTCGAGGGCAGAGGGATAGGGATTTCCTGTTAGTACGAATGTATCGGGGTAGATGGGAATCTGAATGGTGCCGCTGTTGGGTTTTCCCCTGAAGTCATATCGCTGGGCTGCCCCTGGATTATTGGGTCGATCATCGACCTGGGTCAGGTCTGTCCCGCTCACCCCTTTCATGCTAAAGCCATATCCGGCAGGAATGGCTGTATCGTGGCCTATGAAATTCCAGTCTGAATAGCCTGTGCCGGCATAGGTATGGATCCATCTGTTGGAAATGGTGAATGGGGATGCCAAACCGTTCAGTTGTCCTGTATTAAGAGCCCTTTTGCTGATGATTTGATCTTCAGGAGCATGTAACATACCAATGCCAAAAAGACCATTGCCCGGTGCTTCATTGCCTACCGGAGAGGCCCAGTAGTTGTAATCATAGGCATTGCTCGTCGCTTCCTGAAAAATGGAAATTTCCCCGTTCCCGGAATTCCCTGAGGTTCCCTCATCTCCCTGGATCAACTGGCCCTCTTTTCGCAAATAGAGGCTTGCCACCTGCTCGTTAGCGTGGTTCTTTTGCAGGTGAATTCCTCCCTCTACATAGAGCACCGGGCCGGAGACGTAGAGGAAATTGGGATTATTCCCATGGGTCGGGCTGATGCTGAGCTGGCAAAATGCTAGACCCGGAATAAATAAAAAAAGCATAAAAGCGAAAAGTCTTTTCATTTTACCGAAATTTGCATTAAAATTAAATCATTTCAGTTTAATAATCCGGATTTATTTTGGTTTATGTCGCTGAAAAACAAATAATTATGTTGAAAA
>JBEPWW010000342.1:0-2755 GCA_041642215.1 Salinimicrobium sp.
TTCCTGTACCGGGGCCACCGGTGATAACTATCTTCTTGGTTTTCACCCGGCAAATTTCGGGATTTGAAATTGATTTAAAAAATGGATCTTTAAATGTATCTTTGTATTTTATAATGAAGCAAGATTATTATGAGTGAATCGAAAAACCCAGAAGAATTTTACGCTAAACTAAGGTCTCAATTATATGATACGGCCACCTGGCCATCCATTTACCTGTATAAGTTCATCGTGCCGACCAGTCCAGGGAAGATTAAGGGCATTGAAGCCATTTTTGACAACATGGGAGCGGTGATCAATACCAAAAAATCAAAGAAAGGAACGTACACCAGTGTTTCTGTTAATGTGAAGATGAAAGATCCTGATGCGGTCATTGACAAGTACAAAGAAGTTGGGGATAAGATTGAAGGGGTGATCTCCTTATAGATTCCTTGCCTTCAGTCTCCTGTAATTCCTGAAATTATTTCCAGTTGTCGTAGTTTCCTCTGGAAAATTTGTTATTTTGCATGCGATAAACTTCTACAGTATTATTATCACCTTATAATTATCAATTTTGACAAACGAATTAGAGTATAACTCCGAAAGGAGTAAGTTAATTATTCCCGAATATGGTCGTCATATCCAGAAAATGATAGAGTATGCCGTGGAGCTGGAGGATGACAAAGAAAGGAATAATGTAGCCAGGGCTATTATCTCGGTTATGGGGAATATGAACCCTCATCTTAGGGATGTACCCGATTTTCAACATAAGCTTTGGGATCAATTATTCATCATCAGTGATTTTAAACTGGATGTGGAAAGTCCCTTTCCAAAACCTTCCAAAGAAATGCTGGAAGAGCGGCCGGAAAGAATGGGCTATCCCCAGAATTTTCCAAAGTACAGGTTCTACGGGAACAATATAAAGCGTATGATCGATGTGGCTAACAGCTGGGAAGACGGGCCGGAAAAAGATGGCCTGATTTTTACCATTGCCAATCATATGAAAAAATCCTATTTGAGCTGGAATAAAGATACGGTAGATGACAAAGTGATATTTGATCATCTAAGGGAACTAAGTGGGGGAAGAATAGATGTGAAACCCTCAGAAGAAGACCTCAGTGAAGCTTCAGACCTTTTAAGAGGGAGTAAGAAGTACACAAAAAAGCCGACCAAGGCACCCAAAAAAACACACCGTACCAGAAGTCGTAAACGTCATTAAAATTTCTGTTTCTTTATGGGAACTTTTCAAATAGAAGGAGGACATGCGCTCCGTGGAGAAATACAACCACAGGGAGCTAAAAACGAAGCCTTGCAGATCTTATGCGCGGTTCTTTTGACTCCTGAAAGAGTCACAATTAATAACATACCCGATATTCTTGATGTTAACAAGCTCATCCATATTCTTGGGCAGCTTGGGGTCAAGATTGAAAAAACAGGAAAGGGTAGTTATACATTTCAAAGCGATGAACTGAACCTGGATTACCTCGAGAGTCAGCAGTTCAAGGAAGAGGGTAGTGGGCTGCGAGGCTCGATCATGCTCGTGGGACCTTTGCTGGCGAGGTTTGGGAAAGGATATATTCCCAGGCCCGGCGGAGATAAGATAGGCAGGCGAAGACTTGATACCCATTTCGAAGGATTCATTAAACTGGGTGCTAAATTCAGGTACAACAGGGAAGAAAGGTTCTATGGAGTGGAGACTACCGAAAACGGCCTGGAAGGGACCTATATGTTGCTTGAAGAAGCCTCGGTAACCGGAACAGCCAATATAGTAATGGCTGCGGTTCTTGCCAGAGGAAAAACCACCATATATAACGCCGCCTGTGAACCTTACCTGCAGCAGCTTTGCAGTATGCTGAACAGTATGGGAGCTTCCATTACAGGAGTAGGCTCTAACTTACTGGAAATTGAAGGGGTCGAGTCTCTTGCAGGATGTACGCATACGGTACTTCCCGATATGATCGAAATTGGTTCCTGGATAGGTCTGGCCGCAATGACCAAAAGTGAGATCACTATTAAGAATGTCTCCTGGAATCACCTGGGGCTGATCCCTAATACGTTTCGAAAACTGGGGATCACTATAGAGAAAAGGGGAGATGATATTTTTGTGCCTGCCCATACCAATGGATATGAAGTGCAAAGTTTCATTGACGGCTCGATCATGAGTATAAGTGACGCACCATGGCCTGGCTTTACGCCCGATCTTTTAAGCATCCTGCTGGTTGTTGCCACCCAGGCGAATGGCAGTGTATTGATCCATCAGAAAATGTTTGAAAGCAGGTTGTTCTTCGTGGATAAACTAATTGACATGGGTGCGAAGATCATATTATGCGACCCACACCGGGCCACTGTCATTGGACATGCATTCCAATCTCAGCTAAAAGCCACAACTATGGTTTCTCCTGATATAAGGGCCGGTATCTCTTTGTTGATCGCGGCACTTTCGGCTAAAGGTACATCAGTGATCCACAATATCGAACAGATTGATCGCGGATATGAAAATATAGATGAGCGTTTAAGAGCAATAGGAGCCAGGATAAAAAGGCTTCCTGGGAATTAAAAAGCTATTGTAAATAAGAACTAAAAAGGCTGCCCTAGGGCAGCCTTTTCTATGAATATTGGAATTCTGTTAATGGCTCTTCATTTCTGCCTTTCGTTTTTTGAGTTGTTTCTCAAGATCCCTTACGGTCTCTGCGGCTGCAGCTTCAAAGCTTTCTTCCTGTGAAGAGGCATGTATAAGAGGCCCGGGCAGACTCAATTTAATGGCACAGATCTTCCCTCT
>JBEPWW010000343.1:0-2747 GCA_041642215.1 Salinimicrobium sp.
AATGGGTTTTATAAAACTCCTTTATGGCATTCCTGAAATCTACAGTACCCTTATAGGGCTGGTATTGGTGCGCAGCGGGATTGGTAAGGGCAAAATTAAGCCCATCCAGCACCTCTTTGGGTGGTGGCAGGTCCGGGCTGCCTATTCCAAGATTAATAATAACCTTCCCGCTGGCGGAAAGGTTACGCACTTCCTGTAACTTGGTGGAAAAGTAGTACTCCTGTACGTGATCTAATCTGTTTGCCTGCTGTATCATAATTTGTTCTTATAAGTTCCCAGAACATGGAATTGTTCTGTCATTACTTTCATTATTTCCACTGCCTTTTGAAATTCCCCGTAATCCTCAAATATCACATCAACGAAAAATGAATATTTCCAGGGCGCTTCGATAATAGGCATGCTCTGGATCTTGGTCATATCCATTTCAAAATCCCTGATAATATTTAAAACCGAAACCAGGCTTCCCCGCTTGCTTTCAAGTTCGAATTTCATCGATGCCTTGTCTATTACTTCCCCATTGGGTTCCCTTTTCCTTGTACTCAAGATCAAAAACCTCGTGGCGTTGCTCTTTTTGGTGTGGATACTCTGGGCGAGGATATCCAGCCCAAAGATTTGAGCTGCAGCCTTACTGGCAACAGCAGCCACGTGTTTAGATCCTTTTTCAGAAATCCTTCTAGCCACCTCAGCAGTATCTGTATCCTCGATAAGCTTAATATGCGGATAGGATTTAAAGAATTCCTTGCACTGCAAAAGTGCCATAGGATGGGAATACACCTTTTTAATATCTTCAATATGCTGGCCCGGGAGCGCCATAAGATTCATATCTATAGGAATATAATGTTCCCCTACGATCCTGAGGTCATTTTCATCTATAAGGGCGTAATTGGGGAGTATAGAACCTGCAATGGAATTTTCAATTGCCATAACCGCTTCCCCACAATCCCCATCTACCAGGCTTTTTACCATCTCTGAAAAGGACATGAATTCCAGGACCTCCACGTCATTACCATAGAATTCCTGTGCCACCAAATGATGGAATGATCCCTGTGTCCCCTGTATGCCTATTAATTTGCTCATTTAGATCTATTCAAAAAAAAAATCCCGATGTTGCCATCGGGATTTGTTATATAATTATGTGAAATTACATGGCGCTCCCGATCCTATCTCTGTAATAGAAATAGAAATAATAAAAAGCGTTCCAGGTAATTAGGTTTATCATTGCTGCTGTTGTATTTCGCTAATTTAGAATTTAATTTTAATAAACAATATAATTTCTTTGAAATTTCTGCGATATCGTTTTCGTCAGGAATGGCTTCAGGATCCTTTAAGGATTCCAATTATTCATTACTTTTGAAAAAAGCAGAACTATGTCTATTGCGGTAAAGGAAATATCAAAATATTACGGGGAGCAGAAAGCGCTGGACAAGGTGTCTTTCACCGTAAAAAAAGGGGAGATCGTAGGTTTTCTGGGCCCAAACGGGGCAGGAAAGTCTACCTTAATGAAGATCCTTACCGGTTATATTTCTCCTTCTGAAGGTTTAGCCAGCGTAAACAATTATCTGGTCGCCACCCATCCCGCCGAAGTACAAAGGAGCGTAGGCTACCTGCCGGAACATAACCCTCTTTATACTGAAATGTATGTGAGAGAATATCTGGGTTTCACAGCTTCAGTTTACAGTACTCCAAAAGAACGAATAGAAGAGGTGATCCATCTCACGGGCCTTCTGCCTGAAGCCAATAAAAAAATAGAACAGCTCTCAAAGGGATACCGGCAACGGGTAGGCCTTGCTGCAGCCTTACTTCACGACCCGGAAGTACTTATCCTGGATGAACCAACCACAGGGCTTGATCCCAATCAACTTAGCGAAATTCGAAGCCTTATTCTCGATATTGCCAAAGACAAGCCAGATGGCCGACCCGGGAAGACCATCTTCCTGTCCACCCACATTATGCAGGAGGTGGAAGCCCTTTGCGACCGGGTGATCATCATAGACCACGGCAGGATCGTGGCAGATAAAAGTATGGAGGCTTTGCGCGATGAAAAAGAACAGGTGATCCATGTGGAATTTGATTATCGTATTGAAGAAGTTGCCCTCGAAAAACTTCCACATATGATTGCTGCTAAAAATATCGGAGGCTTCCATTATCAGCTGCATTTCGATACCCAAAAAGATATGCGGCCTGCCGTCTTCGATTTCGCACATGATAACGGACTAAAAACCCTTCAGCTAAACAGAAAAACCAAGAATTTGGAGACGTTGTTTGCTGAGCTTACGAAATCTCCCTAACCCGGCCCCCTAACCCCCGCAGGGGGAACAGCACCTTCTCCATTGCTAATTTGCTGGTATGAATATTTTAGTCTAAACTCTGGACTCCAGCAGCGAAGCGGTCCAGATTCCTATCCCGCACAAATGCTTATTAAAGACCGGAATTTTTCTTGAAAAACTTACTGAAAGTACAGCTTTCCAATATAAAAACTCTCGATAGTAACTACCGGTGGGCGGTTTACAGAGATCACGTCTCCCGTGCTTCTTATTTCACCCTTCAGGACCTCCTGCGGATTCACGATCAACTTATTTGTACCCCGGTGTTGGATATCAACTGTGTTGGCTTCCAGGGCTGCTGCCTCCACCCGTCCATCGCCATCGTTGTCCACGCAGGGGATGTCCCCGTCCGGCCCGCCTCCCCCCGCGCAGCCGGCGCTACAGTCGTCATCGCGGGCGTTGCCGCAGATCTCCTCGGCGAAT
>JBEPWW010000344.1:0-2280 GCA_041642215.1 Salinimicrobium sp.
CTGGTACTGGCTAACGAGTACAGCTTCCGGCTATGGGAACGGCCTTTTAAACTCGTTACCGAAGGTTACTATAAAAACAGCACCAATGTAAACCCTTATACCCTGGAAAATGTTAGGATAAGGTACCTGGCCGAGAATACAGCGAACGCCTATGCGTATGGACTGGACGTAAGAATGAACGGGGAATTCGTTCCCGGAACACAAAGCTGGCTTAGCTTTGGCTATTTAAAAACTGAGGAAAACAATGCGAACAGGGGATACATCGCCAGGCCTACAGATCAACGCCTTAAGTTTGGCGTTCTTTTTCAGGATTATGTTCCTGCCATTCCCAGCCTCAAGATGTACCTGAACCTTATCTATAATACCGGCCTGCCGGGAGGCTCCCCCAGCTATGCAGATCCCTACCTGTACCAATCCCGCCTTCCCGATTATAAAAGGGCAGACCTGGGGATTTCCTATATTCTAAAAGATCCCAATAATCCGGGACAGGCAGATTATCTAAACTATTTCAGGGAGCTAACAATTGGAGCAGAGGTCTTCAACATCTTCGACGTTCAAAATTCAATTACCAACACCTTCGTTCGTGATGTCTATACCAAAACACATTACGCGATCCCCAATTACCTTACCCCCCGAATTTTCAACCTGAAGGTAGGCATGAAATTTTAAGGCGATGTTTATTTTTCGATAAATTCTTTTAGAACCCCTACCACGTATTCAATTTCTTCTTTGGTGTTGTACCTGGAAAATGAGAATCTTAGAGAAGGTTTTTTAAGGTCCTCTTCAGACAGAAAAGCGCTCAAAACATGAGAACCTTTATCGCTTCCGCTTTGGCAGGCACTTCCCTTACTACAGGCGATCCCGTGCAGGTCCAGCTGAAACAGCAGCATCATGGCCTTTTCCGCGGTGACGGGCAAACAAACATTGATTAGGGTATAGGTGCTTTTCTCCGGGTCGTCACAGGTTCCATTGAATTTCACGCCGGGAATTTCCTTTTTTAAAAGTTCTATAAAATAGGCTTTCAGGGAACTGATATATTCCCGCTCCTCTTCCAGGTGCTCATAAGCGAGTTTCAGGGCTTCTTCCAGCCCAACAATGTTATGCACGGCCTCAGTCCCGGCCCGAAAACCACGCTCCTGCTCCCCACCGAATATGAGCGGCTGCAACCCGCTGTTCTTTCTGATAAATGCGAAGCCAACTCCTTTGGGTCCATGAAACTTGTGGGCACTCACGGCTGTAAAATCCACAGGAGTTTCTGAAAGGTCTACTTCGTAATGCCCTATGGATTGTACGGTATCACTATGGAAAAGGGCTCCCCCCTCTTTACAAACCTCTCCGGCTTTCCTGATGTCCAAAAGGTTTCCCACTTCATTGTTGACATGCATGAGGCTGACCAGGGTCTTTTCATCAGACGCGTTCAGGAGTTCTTCCAGCTGCGTAAGATCAATCCTTCCGCAGTCATCCAGGTTTAGGTATTCCAGCTTCACATCAAAAACCTCATGCAGTTTATTTAGGGTATACAGCACGGCATGGTGTTCGATCCTGGTGGTTATAATGCGGGTAACGCCCAGGTCACGAACCGCACTGTTCAAAATGAGGTTATCTGCCTCGGTCCCGCCAGAAGTGAATATGATCTCTGAAGCAGCCACATTCAAAATCTTCGCCACGGTTTTACGGGCATTTTCGATAAGGGATTTTGCCGAGCGGCCAAAGGCATGTGTAGAAGAAGGGTTCCCATAGTTTTCCTTCATGACCTCTGCCATCCTGTTTACTACTTCTTCCCGAATCTGGGTAGTTGCAGCATTGTCTAAATACACTTTTCTCATGGTTCACAAAAATAGCAGAAATAAAATAAACTTAAAGAAGAGTCGGATTAAAATGTGAATTGCTTTAATTTTGCTAAAAACCCGGATTATGAAAAACCCTTTACTGATTCTTCTTGCGGCCTTTCTGCTCATTTCATGTGATGACGGGGATCTTATAGTTACCGATTTTGACTTTGAGAACCAACAACTCCGGTTCTGCGGAAATCAGGACTCCCAGGTACTTTTCAATATCAATAATCAACTGGTGCATGAAGCCATCGCCTTCAGGTTTAGATTACAGCTACCGGAGCAGGGTTTTTTGAGTCTGGAAGAAGGCGAGACTCGCATTCCCATCAACGATCAAAACCAGGTCATCTACCGTGTTTTTGACGCAGAAGTAGGCGCAGACTACTTCTGCAACCAGATCCCTCCTATTTCTCCCAGGGTGACAGAAGAATACCGGAGCACCTCGGGC
>JBEPWW010000344.1:2290-2738 GCA_041642215.1 Salinimicrobium sp.
AGAAGTCATCATTAATACCATCCTAAAAAATATTTTGGATCACGATGGGGACGGGATACCTTCGGCTGAGGAAGGAATGGATTCCGGCCGGGATACCGACGGGGATGGGGTTCCAGATTACCTTGATATCGACGATGACGGGGATAATGTACCAACCGCCGTTGAGATACAGGTAGAAGCCGAATTTACAGCTAACGGATACCCCGATACCGACGGCGACGGGATACCAGATTATCTTGATCCTGATGATGACGGGGACGGGATCCCTACAAGAAATGAAGACTGGAACCAGGACATGAATCCCGCCAATGACCGTAATGACGAGAACCTGCCTCATTACCGGAATCCTGAAATACGAGATTCCTTCCCGGTAGAAGGCTCCATTCCAAACACTATTTCGCAAACCTTCAGGTATCAGGTCAACATCAGGAACCTCACTTTAGTGAAA
>JBEPWW010000345.1:0-1543 GCA_041642215.1 Salinimicrobium sp.
TCACTAAAGAAATTCAGTTCGGTTGCAACAAAATCGGGATTTCCAATGATTTTTGCTTTCACCTCCTGCAGTAATTCCAGGGGCAGGTTCATCCGGTTTTCTGCGGGCCATATTTCCGAAGCAGATACTGCCCCAAATTCTGTAGGCTTCAGTGGAATCTCAATTTGATAAAAATTGTCGGTAAAATCTGTTCCTATACGTACAAATGCCACCAGTTCTCCTTCCTGCCATTTTAACCTGTTCACTAACGGTTCTGCATGAACGAACAATTCGAGATTCTTGTACTGCCGCATATCCAGCTGGAAATTCTTGTAAACCCCGCGGGAATCCTGAGGCTCCAGGTCACAAACAGTTAAAGCCAGGGATTGCTCGTTCTGTCTCACCCGTGTGTTGTTGTTCATCAATTCCTCACGATCTACACCCGGAGGCAGGACGTAAGGAATGGGCTGCCGATTTTCATTCTCCTCAATACTTACAGAAGCTACGGTAAAAGTGGTATTTTCATTTGCAGGATCAGACTTATCAGGATCAAGGCTCTGGGTATATCTGCGGTAATCCCCCCTTACCAGGTCCATCGTTCCAAATCGAAGAACTGTAGGATCTTCAAACTCTGTGAGGTACATTCTCATAAACCTGATAGACCTGAAATCCCCAATTCCTCCCCGCGCCGCGGTTGGTTCATAAATGGGTATCTTAAACTGCAACCATCTTACCGGCATCTCCTGCCCGTTGGGCAATTCAATTGAAAAATCCTTGACATCTGTCACGTAGCGACTGTTGTCAATACTCATGTTTGGAAAAACCGGGACCTCGTATTCGTAATAACTGTCTACCGTATTCATGGTATTATCACGATTAATGTCTTCTACTGTAGGTAAGGTTGAATTTCCCCGGTTAGCATTGGTAACATCTGGCGGGGAATTCCCTTCTATTCCATTGTAATTAAAATAACGTTCCAGGATCCCTCCGGAAGCATTAAGGAAATAGTCATAATTATCGGCTGCAGGATCGGGAAGGTTTCCAAAAGCAGGAAACTCTATAGCCTCTTCTGCATCCGAAAGTCCGTCATATCCAATATCCTGGTTAAGTCTTTCCTCACCTTCAGTATTAAAGGCGTAAATAAGAGATTGGTTGGAAGGCACCTTTCCAAATTCTGTAGGAGTAGTGTTCTGCACCCCACCATCTACAGGAAGACCATTCTCATATTGTTTTCTTCCATCCTTTAAAACATCTTCTGAAATATTCCCCAGGTTAAAAACAAGCTTTCCACCGTCATTTCCTGCATTTTCTGAATACAGGAAAGGATCCATCATCCAGAATTCGATGTATTCGACATTGCTCTGTTCAAAGTTAGTGGAGTTAAGAGCACGGGTGATCCCCCCAAAATTATCTACCGGGTTTGGCAGGTTATTACCACCCGCAGCTGCAGGATTATAATTATAAGGACCTCTTGTTCCGGGATAGTAGGCCAGGTCAAGGGTGTACAAAACCTGGGACTGTCCCTGTACCACATCTACATTTGGAATGATCTCATTTCGAAAAA
>JBEPWW010000345.1:1553-2726 GCA_041642215.1 Salinimicrobium sp.
AGAAAAACCCTACGGGAAGCATAACTGGAAAGATCGGAATCTGTAACGCCCGAAGGCCTACTGCTCCCGTAGAAAACTGGGTCTATGCTGTACCAGGCTAACTTGGCTCTTTTATAGTTGGTAGCGAGACTACCGTTTGCCAGTTCCCCACCAAAACCAAGGGGTACGCTGGAAAGTTCCCAGCCTAAGGGATTGTCAATTGCGATTGATGTTTGTGCTGCTTCAAAATCATCAACATAGGTAGTAGCACGACCTTCAAATTCACTTCCTTTAGGAGCGCCCGGCACAAGATAGGCTACTTCGCCCCGTAGAGAAAGATTGGAAACCACATCTGTATCTATATTTGGAAGTTTATTGACCCAGCGTGTCAAAAAAGGCAATTCTTTGGAATAATTTAAATTGAGACCAAGAATAGTATTATTTATGGGTTCGTAGCTATAGTTGGATTTCTGGGTAAGCGGGCGTTCATTAAGGTTGAGATACGTGGCCCCCATAAGGAAATTCTCATTGAAGAGATGCTCGACATGAAGCCCTGTAAAACGTTTTGTTTGCTGTCCAAAAAGGGCATTATTCTCTGTTGATACCTGGATTGGAATATTTGAGGCCAGTAGAGCTTCATCAAGAATCTGTACCCGTCCAAACTGGTAGTTCACCACATAATCTACTCCTTCCTGCAACACCCGTCCGCCTGCCGTCACCGTGACCGAGCCCTGTGGTACATTAAAAGCACCTATGGGAATCCCTTCCACATTCGAAGATTTGTAGCGCCCGCGAAGCTGAAATTTATTTTTCTCTGCCTGCTCCTGTTCTGCCTGTGTTTTTGTAGTGTTATAAAGGGCCCGGAATACATATTTTTGTTGATTGGCATTCCAGGTTTCTGGGATCTCATACTCCTCGGGCCCTGCATTGGGATTTGGATCAAGTTTGTTAAAAAGATATTCCCCAAAAGGTTCTACAGAGGTAAAAATTATTGCACCGGTTTCGGGGTCTATGGTAATACCGGGAACAAAATCAAAGAAACCGTCCCCACTTGAAATAGGATCGCCGTTAACGTTGAGGTTATCCAGGTTAAAAACCCTTAAAAGAGTGGTTTGCTCAACATCTTCGGGTAAAGGCACACCTTCTACACCGGTAATGTAGTTAAGAGGCTGAGGATCTGTATAAACAATATTC
>JBEPWW010000346.1:0-2699 GCA_041642215.1 Salinimicrobium sp.
CAACCCGGTAGTACGAATCCTTTCCCTCGTCACTTTTGCGAGTATTCTTTTTCACGCTATAGACGGGGTGATTCTGACTATCAATAACAGGAAAGCCCGTCCCCAGGGATATGTAAGCTTTAAACCTGCTACCAACTCGACCTGGTCTTCCCGAAACATGGGGATCCTGGGAACCGTGATCCTGGCCTTTATTGTGATCCACCTAGTTAACTTCTGGGGAGAAATGAAATTTGGTGGCCTGGACGATACCACTTACACGACTGCAGCCGGGGAAGAGGTTAAAGATCTCTATTCCCTAACCATCAGGACATTTCAGGATGCTGAATTTGGGCTGATCTGGGCTGTGATTTATCTTGTCGCAATGATAGCTATCGGGTTCCATCTTTACCATGGCTTCTCAAGCGGATTCCAGTCCCTGGGACTGAACCACCCGAGGTATAACAGCATTATCAGGAAGATTGGAATCTTTATTTTCGCTATCCTGATACCGTTGCTCTTTGCCATTATACCTTTTTACATCTATTTTGTACTAGAAAAAATTTAAGCTATGGGAGTATTGGATTCAAATATACCACAGGGGCCATTGGCCGAAAAGTGGGTAAAACATAAAAACGAGATTAATCTTGTAAACCCTGCCAACAAACGAAACATAGATGTTATAGTTGTAGGTACCGGGCTTGCGGGAGGAAGTGCTGCCGCTACCCTGGCAGAACTGGGTTATAATGTTAAAACCTTTTGTTATCAGGATTCCCCCAGACGGGCACACTCTATTGCCGCACAGGGAGGAATAAATGCTGCGAAAAATTATCAGGGTGACGGGGATTCAGATTACCGACTTTTTTACGATACCGTAAAGGGAGGGGATTACCGGGCACGTGAAGCCAATGTTTACCGTTTGGCTGAGGTTTCAGCGAATATTATAGACCAGTGTGTGGCGCAAGGGGTTCCTTTTGCACGTGAATATGGTGGTCTTTTGGATAACCGTTCTTTTGGAGGGGTTTTGGTTTCCAGGACCTTTTATGCTAAAGGACAGACCGGGCAACAATTATTGTTGGGATGTTATTCAGCAATGAACAGACAAATTAACCGTGGTAAGATCAAATCCTATACCCGTCATGAAATGCTGGACCTGGTGCTGGTTGACGGGAAAGCCAGGGGGATCATAGCCCGTAACCTGATTACCGGAGAGATCGAAAGACATAGTGCTCATGCGGTCGTAATTGCTTCGGGAGGTTATGGAAACGTTTTCTTCCTTTCTACCAATGCGATGGGAAGTAACGTGACAGCATCATGGAAAATACATAAAAAAGGCGCTTTTTTCGCCAACCCCTGTTTCACACAGATCCACCCCACCTGTATACCGGTGTCTGGAGAGCATCAGTCAAAGCTGACGCTGATGTCGGAATCGCTTAGGAATGACGGGCGTATTTGGGTACCGAAGAAACTTGAAGATGCCAAGGCTATTCGAGAAGGAAGATTAAAACCCACAGAACTGGCAGAAGAGGACAGGGATTATTACCTGGAAAGGAGGTATCCTGCTTTTGGAAACCTGGTGCCGCGGGATGTGGCTTCACGGGCAGCAAAAGAACGTTGTGATGCCGGCTTTGGAGTGAACAAGACAGGAGAGGCTGTTTACCTTGACTTTAGCGCTGCTTTTATGCGCTACGGAAGAGAAGCAGTGGCAACTCAACATATCAGCGACGCTTCCGAAGAGCAAATAAGAGATTTAGGTAAGCAAGTGGTGGAGGCCAAGTATGGAAACCTGTTCCAGATGTATGAAAAGATCGTTGACGAGAACCCGTACGAGACACCAATGAAAATTTACCCGGCTGTACACTATACTATGGGTGGGACCTGGGTAGATTATAACCTTGAAACCACTATTCCCGGATGTTTCTCCATAGGAGAAGCTAATTTCTCAGACCACGGGGCGAACCGCCTGGGAGCATCTGCTCTTATGCAGGGGCTGGCTGACGGTTATTTCGTATTGCCATATACCATTGGAAACTATCTTTCAGCCGATATTCGTACAGGAGCCATCCCAACAGATAGTAAGGAGTTTGATGAGGCAGAGCAAAAAGTAAGGGAGCAACTGGAAGGATTTATAAACGCCAAAGGGACCAAATCTGTAGATCATTTCCATAAACGTCTGGGCAAGATCATGTGGGATAAAGTCGGGATGTCAAGGAATGCAGAAGGTTTGAAAGAGGCTATTCAGGAAATAAAGGCTCTTAGGGAAGAATTCAAGACAGGAGTAAAGGTGCCGGGATCACTCACTGAAATGAACCCTGAGCTCGAAAAGGCGGGCCGTGTTGCAGATTTTCTTGAGCTGGGAGAACTTTTCGCCAAGGATGCGCTTCACCGTGAGGAGTCCTGTGGAGGACACTTTAGGGAAGAATACCAGACCGAAGAAGGGGAAGCTTTAAGGGATGATGAAAATTTCATGTATGTTGCTGCCTGGGAATATACAGGAGAACCGGGAGACGCTATCCTTCACAAGGAAGATCTGGTTTACGAAAACATAGAAGTTAAAACAAGGAGCTATAAATAATTTGAAGAGTTGAATATGAGTGCACATGAAAAAGTTAGCTCATCATCAAATCTTCAGATCTTCAAATTAAAGATATGACTCTTACACTAAAAATATGGCGTCAAAAGGATGCCAACGCCAAAGGAGGTATTCAAACATATCAGCTTGG
>JBEPWW010000347.1:0-2690 GCA_041642215.1 Salinimicrobium sp.
GGTGGTGCTTTTGGCGTCATAGGCCCGGGGAAACACCAGCACGATCTCAATTGCCGAGATACGCCTGGGATTGGAGGCCATGGTCTTGGTCACTTTGGCGACCGTACCTTCCACCTGCAGCCCGTGATCGCGGGCTTTGATCCCGATGATGGTGAGCATGCAGCCGGCCAGCGCGGTGGCTACGGTATCTGTGGGAGAAAAGGCTTCCCCTTTCCCCTGGTTGTCCACCGGGGCATCTGTGACGAAGGTGGCCTTGCTCTGCAGGTGCTCACATTCTGTTCTCAGGTCCCCGAGATAGGTCACTTTTGCGGTCATTACTGCACTACTTTTAGCTCCAGGTCCTTTCCGTAGGAAAGTATATACACCGCGCGGTTATAATATCCGCCGGAATCCCGTTTTTCAAAATCGAATTTGTTCTCCACATACTGGGTGGTTCCTTCCCCTTCCACAGATTCCTGCAGGCTTTTTGAGGAAGCCAGGCGCAGCAGCACATCGTAGGTCACATCAAACCCCCTTACGGCATAGGTATTAGGCACCACCCCGTAACGTTCCCGGTACTGCCTGATAAAGAAATTATCCCGCAAGGCCGAGTATTCCTTATCTACAGAAGGAAAATGGAAATTGAGCTTGCTCAGGTGACGGTTGGACACGTTATCACTGTCAAAAGCCGAGTTCTTGTTGGTCGTGAACAGGGTAATATCATATTTGCTGGCCATGGAATTGAGGAAGGAAGTGGCGTTACTAATGATCCCGATCCTGCCGGTTTCCAGGATCACCCAGTTGGGGTTCTCCTCCTGCAGCGCCTGTCTTAGTTCATTCTCACTTAAAAAACTTCCCTCTTTCGGGTCCACCACTTTTGCCCCGGGGAACGTGGCCAGCAGTTTCCTTTTCTTTGCCGCGGAAGCATCATCGGCAATGATAATGACATTCTTACCTTGTGCCCTTGCTGAAATATAGGAGATCATCACCTCTTCCAGGCGTTCATCTGCAGGGCGGGTCTGGTAGAAATTGTCCCGGTTGGCCGCCTCCCGTTTGGTAAGCGGGGAGATCACCGGCACATTATAAGGCTCCAGGGAGGCAGCGGCGGCCTCTATGGTAGACTGCAGGATAGGTCCTATCACCGCGTCCACATTCCTAAAATCGTTGGAAGCGATAATGGAGCGCACCTTCCCGCTGTTCTGCTCGGTATCATAGAAGGTCACATTGGTAGACAGCCCCAGGCTCTTCGCCGAGTCTATGGCCATGAGCACCCCGCTGTAGAAGTCCAGGGAGATCTGCACCACCCTGTCCTTGCGAATGATTTGGGGGGCATTGGAAGTAGTATCTGACGTATGCAGGGCGTTAAGCTTGAATGGAAGCATCACCACCAGGTTTTTTGGGCTGTAGTCTGAAATTCGATCCTCGAGGTTGATCATATCAGCCTCGGCATATTCTTCAAGGTTCCCCGCGCCTTCGCGATTAGGGATCTTTAGCACCATGCCCGATTTTAGGCCTTCTTCCAGGGCCGGGTTCAACACCACCAGGGAATCCCTGCTCACCCCAAACCTGCGGGTAAGGGAAAAGAGGGTTTCTTTTGGCTTTACCAGGTAATAGGTAAACAGTTCACCTTCCACATCTATCACCTTCTCCATGGAGCCATTTCTCACCTTGATGACCATGCCCGGGTGGAGCTCATCCATTTGAGGGTTGAGGCGCTCCAGCTCGGCAATGGTGATATTGTATTTCCTGGAGATCCCGTATTTGGTCTCTTTTGGAAGCACCATGTGATCTTTAATGCTCAGGTCCATGGGATTGGCAGAAGGTTCTTCCTTCACGGGCCTTCTGGCCGGTGCCGTTTCCTTCGGCAGGTTCACCGGGATCCTGACCACCTCTCCCCTGCGCAATTCTTCAGAATAGAGGTGCCTGTTATAGCGTTTGATGTTATCGATACTCACCTCATATTCCCGGGACAGGCTAAAGAGGGTTTCCTTGCGTTTCACCCGGTGGTTGGTGAACTCCACATTTTCCGTAGAAGCATCCTGTTTCCCCAGGGGCACCACCAGTTTGGTATTGGGGGTAACGCCTTTCCTGGCATCGGGGTTGAATTTAAAGATGGCTTCTTTGCTTACATTGTATTTACGGGCGATCTCCTCCAGGGTCTCTCCCGGTTTCACGATATGGTATTTGTATTCCTGCGCGGTGGCAGAAAAACCAAGTAAAAGAAACAGTAAACAAATTCCGGCTATATGCTTCATAGGTTCAATTTTATTCCCACTCAATGGTGGCAGGTGGTTTGGAGCTAATGTCGTACACTACTCTATTAACGCCTTTCACTCTGTTAATTATTGTGTTGGATGTCTTTTGCAGGAAATCATAGGGCAGGTTCACCCAGTCTGCGGTCATCCCGTCTGTTGATTCCACCGCCCGCAGGGCCACGACTTTCTCATAGGTGCGTTCATCGCCCATCACCCCTACAGAGTTCACCGGCAACAGGATCGCTCCTGCCTGCCACACCTTGTCATAGAGCATCCATTCTTTAAGGCCATTGATAAAGATGGCGTCCACTTCCTGGAGCACGCGTACCTTTTCTTTGGTCACATCGCCCAGGATACGAATGGCGAGGCCGGGACCGGGGAAAGGGTGCCTTCCAAGAAGCTCCTTATCGATCTCCAGTTCTGCTCCTACCCTTCTCACCTCATCTTTGAACAACA
>JBEPWW010000348.1:0-2687 GCA_041642215.1 Salinimicrobium sp.
CATCGCCACCCTGGTTGGCGGTACCATTGTGATCCCGCACCTGAGGAGAGCCTATGAGTTTTGGGACGAGTTGGAAGGAAACAGTTAACTTCTTCTACTCATAAGTCTTGTGTGGAGTGGACAGTGATACCGATGCTCAGTTCCATAAGTTTTCACAGATAGCAGACGATTCCCTCAGAGAATGTGTTACCTGTGCTACAATCGCCAAAAGGAGAGGCTCTATTTCCGAAGAAGAGGATCAAAAGGCAAGGATTTTGCTACTGGAGATGTTTAAAATGATCAAGAGCCTCCAGAGGTATTTGGGGTCAAAAGGGAAATAGAAGGCATTCGCTGACCACTGACCACTGCCCGCTTTTAAAATTTCCTATTTTTGGAAAATTTTTGGTCATATTCGTTTTTATAATTAAAAACTAAAAGCACATGAAGTTATTCGCCGAGAGTTTGGTAAAGTCCTACAAAGGCCGTGAGGTGGTAAAAGGGATCTCCCTGGAAGTGAACCAGGGGGAGATCGTTGGTTTGCTGGGTCCTAACGGAGCGGGGAAGACCACTTCATTCTATATGATCGTAGGCCTCATCAAACCCAATGGCGGCAGGATCTTCCTGGACCGGGAGAACATCACCAAATTCCCCATGTACAAGCGGGCCCAATATGGGATAGGCTACCTGGCCCAGGAAGCTTCTGTTTTCAGGAAACTCAGTATTGAAGACAACATCATGAGCGTGCTGGAGCTTACCAAATTCTCCAAGAAAGAGCGAAAAATGAAAATGGAGTCCCTGATTGAAGAATTCGGACTGGGACACATCAGGAAGAGCCGCGGAGATCTTTTGAGCGGTGGGGAGCGACGAAGGACCGAGATCGCCAGGGCTTTGGCCACAGACCCCAACTTCATCCTGCTGGATGAACCCTTCGCAGGGGTCGATCCTGTGGCAGTAGAGGACATTCAAAGGATCGTAGCCCAGTTGAAGGACAAAAATATCGGGATCCTGATCACCGACCATAACGTACAGGAAACCCTGGCCATTACAGACCGCACCTACCTCATGTTCGAAGGCCGTATTCTTAAAGCGGGAAAACCGGAAGAACTCGCGGCAGATGAAATGGTGCGAAAAGTATACCTGGGACAGAATTTCGAGCTGAGAAAAAAGAAGATCTTTAATTGATCCCTGCAGGGGTTGCGGGTTTTCACTATGAAATCCCCGAGACCTTTCCCCTACAGGTTGCTGTGTTTCAAGTGCAGCAACAGTTCCCTTGACCACTACCTTCTCCACAGAAGCAGCAAAGGCGGGAACACCTCTCTTCCTACTCCTGCACAACCTTCTCCCCACCGCGGGAGGCTATTACCGACACGATCACGTAACTTATAATAATCACCGGAATTGCGGTAAACTGAAGCCATATTAAAAGTATCAGGCAGTATAAAAGAAAAAAGTAACGCAGTTTATTTTCAGCAAAGGACCAGGAGTTGAGTTTCAAAGCGAAGAGCGGGATCTCGGCATTGAGCATAAAGGAGCTGAACAGGGTAAGCCCTCCAAGGAACCACGGGTTCAGGATCACCGCCACCACTTCGGGGTAGGGCTGGAAAATAAGGATAAGCGGCAGGCTTAAGATCAGCAGGGCATTTGCCGGGGTTGGCAGGCCTATGAAAGAATCGGTTTGCCGGTCGTCAATATTGAACTTTGCCAGGCGGTAGCCCGAAGCCAAAGTGATCAGCAGGCCGAAAAGTGCTATGACAGGAATATCCCACACCAGGAGATCCTGTTCCGCGCCCCAGTCAGTGGCCACCGGCCTTTCCGGGAGCGCCATCAGGAACAGCTGATACATTACGATCCCCGGCACCAGTCCGCTGGTGATCATATCGGCCAGGGAGTCCAGTTGTAGCCCCATTTCACTTTTCACATCCAGCATCCGGGCCGCCAGGCCGTCAAAAAAATCAAAGAAGATCCCCAGGGCAACAAAGATCGCGGCCATCACCAGATCCCCCTGCACCGCAAAGATCACGGCTATGCTTCCGCTAAAAAGGTTTAAAAGGGTAATGGTATTCGGGATCTGCTTTTTCAGGTTCATGGTGGTTCGTTTCGGTAAAAATAATAAAAAGATCGGGCTTGTTTGTTTTTAGCTGAAAAATCAGGGGAAATCAGCTTTTTTAGAACAGGATTTGAAATTCCCGCGGGGTGGCTATGCCCGGCAGGAGATCTGAGGATATGACATTGAGGGTACAGCCGTTTTGCCCCTGTTACCCGGGTACAAATTAACCCGGCAAAAATTCCTAAATTTGTCCTCCATCACGAATTATGAAGAACTTTCTATACGCCCTGTCATCCGGAATCCTACTGGCCCTAAGCTGGCCTACCTATGGCTTTCCGCTTTTATTGTTTTTTGCCTTTGTCCCCCTGCTTTATGCCGAGCACCAGATTCGCATCAACCAGGCCCATAACAGAAAGCTGAAGATCTTCGGCTTATCCTACCTCACTTTCTTCATCTGGAATCTCATTACCACCTACTGGCTGTATTTCTCCACCCCATTTGGGGGCATCTTTGCCATTACGGTGAACTCGCTTTTGATGGCCATCGTCTTCCTTATTTTTCACATCGTCGCAAAGAGGGTGAATTTCAAGGCCTCCGCCTCCTTTCTCATCACGATCTGGATCGCATTTGAATACCTGCACCTCAACTGGGAATTTTCCTG
>JBEPWW010000349.1:0-2645 GCA_041642215.1 Salinimicrobium sp.
TAGATAGGGCCCATTTGATCGCTGTTCCACCTCACCTTCTGGTTGTTTGGGAAGATCTGTGGATCCCGGTCTCCAGGTTCAGAGATGTAACGTTCAATGGATTCTATGTTAGGATTGTTCCTCAGTCTTTCAAAAGCCTCTTCTGATAAGGCTTTGACCACAAATTGATTGGTGTTGGGGTCATACCCAAAACCGTCTGTGATCCCGTATTCCCGTAGAAGGTTCGGGTGCAGGGGATCTCCTTTGGTGGTTCCGAAATAGGTGTACTGCGGTTTTGCCCTTTCTGGGAGCTGCAAAGGCTCATTGTTGATAAAGATCTTCCCGTCCACGATCTTGAGGGAGTCCCCGGGAACTCCTACCGCTCTTTTTACGTAGTTGGATTTCTTATCGATTGGTTTGTCATAACGCACCCCGGAACGATCGCGGAACATGCGCACGGTATCCACCGGCCAGTTAAAGACCACGATATCATTCCGCTCTATGTTCTGGAAGCCGGGCAATCTGAAATATGGAATGGCCGGGGCATTAAAGTAAGATTTTACTCCGAGTATGGGAATAGTGTCATGAACCATGGGAAAGGCGACCGAGGTTAGCGGAGTCCTTGCCCCATAATGGAATTTACTCACAAAAAGATAATCCCCTACCAGCAATGTCTTCTCCAGGGAGGAGGTGGGGATGGTAAAAGGTTGCATGACATAGGTGTGTACCAAAGTGGCCGCGATCACCGCAAACAGTATGGAACTTATCCATTCCCCGGCCGCACTGCCGGGTTGCAGCGAGCGATCGGCTATGTACCTGGCGTCTGTAGCGTAATTCACATAATAGATGTAAAGCCCCAGGGTGATGAGCACCAGAATGGTATCTGTAGTGGAGCTCTTTCCAAAACTCCTTATGGTCTCTACCCACACTACCGGAAACATCACCAGGTTTATAATAGGGATGAACAAAAGAATGGTCCACCACCAGGGCCTGTTGATGATCTTCATTAAAACCACTGCATTATATACGGGTATAGCTGCCTCCCAGGCTTTTCTTCCTGCCTTTTTATAGAGGCGCCATGTTCCAAGGAAATGGATAAGTTGGATAATTAAAAAGAACAGGATCCATTCTGTAATATTCATTGTGCTGATTTTGTAGTTATAGGTGTCCTAAGGCTGGAATTAGTTACAGATTAGAACAAAACATCCTTCATGGTGAATACCCCTTGTTTATCCTTTAGCCATTCCGCAGCCATAACCGCACCTATGGCAAAGCCGTCTCTGGAATGAGCGATATGTTCTATCCTGATGGTGTCAACAGGGGAAGTGTATGAAATGGTATGGGTGCCGGGTACATTTTCTATTCGTTTGGCGTGGACCGGGATCTCATTTTCCTGCGCATGATCCAGCTTCCATCCGGTTTTAGAGGAGTGGTCGATGATCTGTTCGGCAAGGCTGATAGCCGTACCGCTGGGCGCATCGAGTTTTTGGGTATGGTGGATCTCCTCGATATCCACTGAATAGTCTTTAAAGGAGCTCATCATTTCGGCGAGCTTCTTGTTAAGCTCAAAGAAAATATTGACCCCCAGGCTAAAATTCGAGGCGTATATGAAGCCGGCCTTGTTTTCCTGGCAAACCGCTACAGCCTCCTCATACTTTTCCAGCCAGCCTGTAGTACCTGAAACTACGGGCAGCCCGTGCTTAAAGCAGGTCGTGATATTGTGAAAGGCGGCATCGGGTATACTAAAGTCAATGGCGACATCGGCCTTTTCCAGGTCATAATCTGCGATGTTGTCCTTTATTTTAAAAAGTATTTCGTGGCCGCGTTGGAGAGCAAATTTTTCAATGGTTTTGCCCATTTTTCCGTAGCCTATAAGTGCGATCTTCATGTTTTAAAATTTGAAATTGAAGCTTAATCCGTAGCCGGTCCTTCCGCTAAACCGGTCATAGTCCAATGTGGGGCGCAGGGAAAGGTCCTCACTCACGTTAAACTGCTGCAGGTGCGCATCCACATTGGCGTCAATAATGTTCAGGGCATACATCCCAACCAGAACCAGAAGGGATATCTCCTTGTTACGCTGATAAAAACGCTGTCCCTGAATGAGCCCATTGGTGGAAACGATCGGGTTTCCGTTCTCATCAGAGAATTCATCATCTGTTCTTCCTGCCAGCCTGCTTTTGTAGGCGTCCCGGTACCGGTCATATTGCTCATCGTTATTGATGTAGAAATATACCCCAATGCCCAAAGCGGTATAGACGATAGGGATCTTCCAGTATTTTTCATTGTATGCCTGCCCCAAACCGGGGACAACGGCCGAGTAAAAAGCCGCCCGTGCGGGGGACAAAGGATCGTAGGGTTTGTAATCGCGCTCCTGTGAGGTCCTTAATTCACCTGTTCGAACCACAACAGAATCCTGTTGCGCAAAAATTTGGGTAGCAAATAGAAGAAAAAACAACCACAATATGAGGTTTTTACTCTTCACCCTGAATGATTTTTTTTAGGCGTTTGAAGTCTTCTTCTGAAGAGAAAGGGATGATAAGACGGCCATTTCCTTTTTTAGCCACCTTCACATCTACTTTGGCTCCCAGGTATTCTGAAAACTCTTTCAAACCTTTCCTGAATTCCTGCGGAAGAGCAGGGGAGGCTTTGTTAATTTTGGAAGCAGG
>JBEPWW010000350.1:0-2632 GCA_041642215.1 Salinimicrobium sp.
GATGAGAAGAAGTATTTTTTTTTCCAATGCTGTATTTTTTTTGAAGCAGATGTTTTTTTTTACCTTTCTGAATACCTGTCCCTAACAGGAACAGCAACAAAATTAGCCTTAATTCCAGTGGTAAAAAAGTTTTTATAGCCCCGCCTTCTGCTAAAGAGGCAGGCTGCTTTCTAAAATCAATGAAAGCTTGGAGGGTTCTGGAGTTTTTAGCTAAGTTTACCACCTAATTCAACTGTAATGAAAAAGCTCCTCTTTTTGATCCCGGTCTGCTTGTTTTGCAGCTCCTGTGATTTTTCAAATTACATTCTTGAAACCGATTATGATTTTACGACTGTCTTTGAACGTTCAGGCGGCACAGAGACCGCCACATATGCCCAGGTGATCGATTATTACCGGGACCTGGCGGCAGCCCACCCCACGATCTCGCTTCAGGAAATAGGTAAAACCGACAGCGGGGAGCCGCTTCACCTGGCCATTTACAGCAGGAACAAAAAATTCAACCTGGAAGAACTACGAAAAGACCATGGTGTCCTCATGATCAACAACGGGATACATCCCGGGGAAAGCGATGGGATAGATGCCACCATGATGCTCTTTCGGGACCTGGCGGGAGATTCCATTCCGCTTCCCCGCAATACCGTCATTGCCACTATCCCGGTATATAATATAGGAGGCGCCCTCAACAGGAATTCCACCAGCAGGACCAACCAGAATGGCCCCAAAGAATACGGCTTCCGCGGAAATGCGCAAAATTATGACCTCAACAGGGATTTCGTCAAGGCCGATACCAGGAATACCCGGTCTTTCTACGAGATCTTCCATATGCTCCAGCCGGATGTTTTCATCGACACCCATGTTAGCAACGGAGCCGACTATCAGTACACCCTCACCCACCTGTTCACTCAGCACAACAGGATTGGCGGGGAAGCCGGGAAGTATATTCATGGGGAGATGAGGCCCGCCCTGGAAAAAGCACTGGGAAGGAAAGACTGGGATATCACCCCCTATGTAAATGTATTTAACCGGGAGCCGGAAACCGGGTTCACCCAGTTCCTGGACACCCCCCGCTATTCCACCGGCTACACCAGTATGTGGAATACGCTTGGGATGATGGTGGAGACCCACATGTTAAAACCCTATGACAAACGCGTCTGGGGCACCTATGAACTGTTGCGTTCCATGATCGATATTACAGATGAGGACCGGGAATATATCAGGAACCTGAGGAAGAAGACCCACGAAGATCTTAAGAAAGGCGGCAGGTTCCAGTATGGTTTTGTCCCTGACAGCACCAAAACTTCCACCCTAAAATTCAAGGGTTATGAAGCCGAACGCACAGAGAGTGCCGTCACAGGTTTTGAAAGGCTAAAGTACGACACCACCCGCCCTTTCACCCGGGAAGTGACGTATTATAACCAGTTCAAGCCCACCGGCGAAGTCAGTATTCCCAAAGCCTATATCATTCCCCGGGGGTGGTGGAAGGTCACCGATCTCCTAAAGATGAACAAGGTGGAGATGAAAGCCTTTGACAAAGATACCGTGTTACAGGCAGAGGTGTACCATATTGCAAATTACAGGACCCGAAATTCGGCTTATGAAGGACATTATCCGCATTATAATACCCGGGTAAGAAAAAGCAGGGAAAAAGTAAAGGTCTCCCGGGGGGATCTCCTGGTGTCCACAGACCAGCCTGCCCTACGCTACCTTTTGGAGACCCTGGAACCGGAAGCTACAGATTCCTTCTTTAACTGGAATTTCTTTGACAGTGTGTTACAGCAAAAAGAAGGCTTCTCCCCCTATGTTTTTGAGGATATCGCAGAAGAATTCCTGGAAGCCAATCCGGAGCTTGAAGATGAATTTGAGGATAAGAAGCAGACCGATCGGGCATTTGCAGGGAGCTGGTACGCGCAGCTGGAATGGATCCACAAACGTTCAGACCACTATGAAAAAGCCCATTTACGATACCCCGTGTATAGACTTCCATAGGTACTCTTCGGGGAAAAGCATTTTTATGTTGGCATAGGATTTTGTAAGGGCCCTCCTGCTCTTTTTAAAGTCCTTCCATTTGGCTTTTTTGATCCCTTCACTCTTTTCGGGGACCAGCTCCCCGTCATAGTGGGTCTTCATTTCGTACCAGTGGGTTACCTTGAGCTTATACTTGCCCCCGCGCTGAAAAACATGATAGGTTTCCTGCAGGAATCGGGTGATCTCCAGCCCTTTGACCCCGGTTTCCTCTTCCACCTCCCTAATGGCCCCTTCTTCCAGGGATTCATTTTTTTCAACCTTTCCCTTAGGAAGATCCCAGCGGCCGTTGCGGTGAATGAAAAGGATCTCCCGGCGCGAATTGAGCACCAGTCCGCCAGCAGCAGTCACAACGGGTAGTTTTTTCATGAGATGCTTTAACAGCTTTTCTTCTTTTTCGTGATAAAGGTTCACAAACAACAACTTCCCCTTATTGATCTTTTTTATAATTCCTTTAATTTTAACTCCTTTAATGGGAATGGAAGTATATTTTTCCCCCATGTCCTTTTGGGTTGAAAGAATTATCGGGATATCATTTACAAAAACTTTATACATTTGCATTATGATTTTAGACAAAGAAACAGCCAGAAAAACTGCTGAGTTATTATTG
>JBEPWW010000351.1:0-2627 GCA_041642215.1 Salinimicrobium sp.
GGGGAATGAGATGACCTATAAGATCAGTGCGGCCCGGTTGCAACTCAATGAAGACTCTACCTATACCCTAACGAGTTATAACAAAAGGATCATTGGAGCTGAGGAAGACAGTCTCATTTCTAAAATGAAGCTGGATACGGTGCTTCCTTTTATGTTCGATGACCTTACTCCGGTTTCCTATATGGCCGAAACCCTGAACTATACCGAACTGGCGAACTTCATTGAGCAGGAAAAAAGAAGGGGGGCGGGGAATATCAACCGCTATAAAGTTGTGGCCTATAAACGCTGGAGCTTACCGGTTTCGGCTTTTATTCTCACCATTATTGCTGTAGCCGTTTCTTCCATGAAACGCCGGGGAGGGATGGGAGTGAACCTCGCCCTGGGGATCACTCTGGCCTTTGTATTCATCTTTATGGACAAGGTGTTTGGAACCATTGCCGAACAGAGTGATTTTTCACCTTTGATCGCGGTTTGGTTTCCGAATATCATCTTTTCGATCCTTGCAATATACCTGCTTTTCAATGCTAAACGATAAGCTGAAGAGCTACCTGCACTTCCACATCATAGTCTTTATCTGGGGGTTCACAGCCGTTCTTGGGGCTTTGATAAGCCTCGATGCAGTGCCCCTGGTGTGGTACCGGATGCTGATGGCCAGTATTTTTATACTGCTCTGGATCAGGTGGAAAAAGAAAAAGCTAAAACTGGCTCCGCGCACTGTCCTGGTGATGATCATTGCGGGGGTGGTGATCGCGCTGCACTGGCTTACCTTCTTTGGGGCTATAAAAGTATCCAATGTCTCGATCACCCTGGCGCTGCTTTCTACCGGGGCATTCTTTACGTCTATTATGGAACCGATCTTTTACAAAAGAAAGGTGATCTGGTACGAGATCGTTTTTGGTCTCATCGTCATGCTGGGACTCTATGTGATATTTAAAGTGGAAACCGAATTTAAAACAGGGATAATCCTTGCCCTGATATCTGCTTTTCTCTCTGCCGTGTTTGCCCTTATCAACGGGAAATTGGCCAGGAGGGAGGATGCCTCTGTTATTTCCTTTTATGAACTCCTCACCGGGGCAGGAGCGATCAGCCTCTATTTATTGTTCCTCACGTGGGTTGATGGCTTTGAAGGTGGGTTTAGCTATGATTTCTTCCGGGTGTCCACGGCAGACTGGTGGTATTTGTTTATCCTGGCCTCAGTCTGTACAGCTTACGCCTTTATAGCTTCTGTTGCGGTAATGCGTCATTTGAGTCCTTATACCATCATGCTTACCATAAACCTGGAGCCTGTTTACGGAATTCTGCTGGCGTTCCTTGTCTTTGGCAGTGAGGAGCAAATGAATCCCGGGTTTTATTATGGAGCCGCGATAATACTTTCCACGGTCATCCTGAACGGGATATTAAAAACAAGAAGAAAAATTACAGGACAATAAGAAAGCCAGCTATTAAAGTTTGTTATATTTGTAAGCTAATTTTAAACAATACCATGGCTCGTTATGGAATATTTAGACTTTGAATTACCTATAAAAGAGTTGGAAGAACAATACCAAAAAGCTTGCGCCATTGGGGAAGAGAGCGAGGTAGATGTTTCAGCAACCTGTAAGCAGATCGAGAAGCGGCTTAAAGAGACTAAGAAGGATATTTATAAAAACCTTACAGCATGGCAGCGGGTGCAACTGTCCCGTCACCCTAACAGGCCCTATACCCTTGATTATATAAAAGCCATTTGTGGAGACTCCTTCCTGGAGCTGCATGGTGACCGAAATGTAAAGGATGACAAAGCGATGATTGGAGGTCTTGGAAAGATTGGGGATCAAAGCTATATGTTTGTGGGGCAACAAAAAGGTTACAATACCAAAACCCGGCAGTATCGAAATTTCGGAATGGCAAATCCAGAAGGCTATCGCAAAGCCCTTCGATTGATGAAATCTGCAGAGAAATTCAATATCCCTGTGGTTACTTTTATTGATACCCCCGGTGCATATCCCGGCCTGGAAGCAGAAGAACGCGGACAGGGAGAGGCCATTGCGCGTAACATCCTGGAGATGACCCGGCTTAAAGTGCCTATCATTGTGGTCATTATTGGGGAAGGTGCCAGTGGTGGAGCCCTGGGTATAGGAGTAGGGGATAAGGTACTTATGCTCGAGAATACCTGGTACTCTGTGATCTCTCCGGAATCCTGCTCTTCGATCCTGTGGAGAAGCTGGGAATATAAAGAGAAGGCTGCCGATGCCTTGAAATTAACGGCAAAAGACATGAAGAAGCAGCGCCTCATTGACGAGATCGTAAAAGAACCGCTGGGTGGAGCACACAGCAATAGGGCTGAAACTTTTGAGACGGTAAAAATTACCATTTCAGAAGCTTATGAGGAATTTAAAAACTTATCACCAGCCGATCTTGTAAAACAAAGAATGGAAAAATATTCAGGGATGGGAGTTTTCAAAGGCTAATCCCTTTAAAAATACTCGATCGAAAAAATCCGGAGGTTGCCCTTCGGATTTTTTTGGCCTTATCAACAAAATATTAAAGTTTTCAACAGTTAAAATGTTCATAACCTGTTAACTATACCGAGCAGTTAACTGGAAGAATGTCTGACCAAATTTTTTACATTCGCTTCATGGAAAAAGCCA
>JBEPWW010000352.1:0-1997 GCA_041642215.1 Salinimicrobium sp.
CAGACTGAAGACATTTTCGCCAAAGACAGGCTGTAGAAGACGGTTGACCATATCCAGTTGAGAAGTACAGGCTTCAAAAGATTTCCCGGCATCTGCAGGAAAAAGTTCATAGCCCCCATGACAATGGTACCCGATCTTATCATCCCCGAGGTTCTTCCGAAGGAGTTCCAGGCCTCTTATGCGCTTCTCCACCAGTTCCACCACCTCGTCTTCAGAATGGGTCTCAAGATCATCCAGGATCTCCGAGAGACTTCCGAAGCAGGCAAATCCGGCGTTCTTAGTACTGGCGCCGTGAGGCAGTATTCCCCTTTCCAGGATAACCACCTTTGCATGGGGAAATCTTTCCTTAAGGTACAGGGCGCAGTTAAGTCCCGTGATCCCACTTCCTACAATGGTATAATCAATATCGCTGAGCCAGGTCTGCTGTTCCCAGTATGAGAAATTCATAAAATAAAGACTGGTTAATAAAAAATTCTTCCCGGTGCGTGGATACGACCCGGGTTTTCAAGATATAAAAAAAGCCCCGATTACGGGGCTTTGATCTCTTATTGTTCTATTGGTTTCATTTTAAAACCTTCCATGAACTTGGTCGTATAATTTCCGGCCACATAATCCGGTTCATCCATGAGCTGTCTATGGAAGGGGATAGTGGTTTTAATACCTTCAATCACGAACTCGTCAAGGGCCCGTTTCATTTTATTGATCGCTTCCTCCCGTGTTTGAGCGGTCGTGATCAATTTGGCGATCATGGAATCATAGTTTGGTGGGATCACATACCCGCTGTAAACATGGGTATCGATCCTCACTCCATGTCCACCCGGAGCATGCAGATTGGTGATCTTCCCGGGGGAAGGCCTGAAGTCGTGATATGGGTCTTCAGCATTGATCCGGCACTCAATGGAGTGCAATTGAGGGAAGTAATTCTTTCCGGAGATCGGGATCCCGGCAGCAACAAGGATCTGTTCCCTGATAAGGTCATAATCGATTACCTGCTCAGTGATGGGGTGTTCCACCTGGATACGGGTGTTCATTTCCATGAAATAGAAGTTCCGGTGCTTATCAACAAGGAATTCAACCGTTCCGGCACCTTCATACTGAATATATTCAGCTGCTTTAACAGCTGCATCTCCCATTTCTTTCCGCAGTTTATCGGTCATAAATGGCGAAGGCGTTTCTTCTGTTAATTTCTGGTGGCGACGCTGAACAGAGCAGTCCCTCTCAGAAAGATGGCATGCCTTGCCTGAACTGTCTCCCACAACCTGGATCTCAATATGCCTGGGTTCTTCAATAAGCTTCTCCATATACATCCCGTCATTGCCGAAAGAAGCGGCTGCTTCCTGTCTGGCTGAATCCCAGGCTGCACGAAGATTTTCTTTTTTCCATACGGCACGCATTCCTTTACCTCCACCCCCGGCGGTAGCTTTCAGCATGATGGGATAGCCCATTCCTTCAGCAACCTTTTCGGCTTCTTCATAAGATTCAAGAATCCCGTCAGATCCCGGCACACATGGAACACCGGCCGCCTTCATGGTTGCTTTGGCAGTAGCTTTATCCCCCATTTTAGCAATCATATCTGGACTGGCTCCTATGAATTTTATCTGATGCTCGGCACAGATTTTTGAAAATTTAGCATTTTCAGACAGGAAACCATATCCAGGATGAATAGCGTCTGCATTGGTAATTTCAGCTGCAGCGATGATATTGGAGATTTTTAAATACGAAAGGTTACTGGGCGGAGGTCCTATACATACTGCCTCATCGGCAAAGCGTACGTGCAGGCTCTCGGCATCGGCGGTAGAATACACCGCGACCGTCTTGATGCCCATTTCCTTACAGGTACGGATAACGCGTAGGGCGATCTCCCCCCTGTTGGCAATTAATATTTTTTTAAACATACCTAATTTTTTTTACGGAAACCGTATAACAAATACAATTCCTTAAGCTTTGGGTACTTTTTTTATGATGGATCTACTAAGAATAATGGCTTATCGAATTCA
>JBEPWW010000352.1:2007-2622 GCA_041642215.1 Salinimicrobium sp.
CAACCGGAGATGAATCGTCAACCAAAACTTTTACGATCTTTCCTGAAACTTCGCTTTCAATCTCATTGAAGAGTTTCATAGCTTCGATCACACATAGTACATCCCCTTCTTTAACACTGTCTCCTACTTCAACAAAAGCCGCTTTGTCTGGAGACGGTTTACGATAGAAGGTTCCAATAATAGGTGATTTCACTGTTATGTACTTTGAATCCTCCTCGGGTGCCGCAGCTTTTTCTGCCCCGGCTGAAGGTGCCTCAGGCTGTGGTGCAGGAGCAGCTTGTTGCTGATGATGCATTTGATGCTGCTGTGGCATTCCTCCCATTGGCATTTGCTGTACAATGGTGGTTTCCTTTTCGTCCGAACCGGTCTTGATGGTGATCTTCACATCATCCATTTCCAGCTTTACCTCACTGGCCCCGGATTTTGCCACGAACTTGATAAGATTCTGAATTTCTTTTAAATCCATAATATTAATTGTTGGGTTTTAATTTTAAGAGTTATATGCCCATTTTAAATAGATAGAGCCCCAGGTGAACCCTCCTCCAAATGAAGCAAATATAAGATTATCTCCTTTTTTCAGTTGTTTTTCATAATCACTCAGCAAAAGGGGTAAAG
>JBEPWW010000353.1:0-2611 GCA_041642215.1 Salinimicrobium sp.
AATATACCTACAAAAATGTGTTTACAGGCTTTGCGGCCCGGCTTACACAAGAGCAGCTGAGGCGGTTTAAGAGCGATCCCCGGATAAAAAAGATTGAGCAGGATGCCTATCTGTATCCTGTTACAGATGTGGTTGTACAGGAATATGTTACCTGGGGGCTTGACAGGAGCGACCAACGCGAGGCAACCCTGGACCGGGCTTATAGCTATACCGCTACGGGCAGTGGCGTAAGTGCGTATATTATCGATTCTGGAATACGGTACTCGCACAGTGAATTTGGAAACCGGGCCAGCCTGGGATACGATTTTGTGCTCGAGGAAGATCCCGAAAATACAGATCCCAACCAGGAAGCAGGGGATGACTGCAGGGGGCATGGAACCCATGTGGCAGGAACCGTGGGAGGCAATACGGTGGGGATGGCCAAAGATGTTGACCTGGTATCGGTAAGGGTTTTTGGATGTTCCTCGGGATCACCAAGGTCCAGAGTCATAGCGGCAGTAGATTGGGTAACCCAGGATGTGCAGAACAACAGAGGTCTTCCCGCAGTAGTGAATATGAGTCTGGGAGGAGCTTCAGATCCTGAGGAAAGCAGTTTGCATCTGGCCATACAGGGATCAACCGCGGCAGGGATCAGTTATGTGGTGGCTGCCGGAAACGCGGGCGGGGATGCCTGCAGCTTCGAGCCCGCACGTTTTGCTGAGGTGCTAACGGTCGCGGCCAGCGAGATTGGGGACCATCGTGCTAATTTTTCCAATTATGGAGAGTGTGTGGATATCTTCGCCCCGGGGCGGGATATCACTTCAGCTTCCATCGTAGATGATCATTCCTATAGGGAATATAGCGGTACGTCAATGTCTGCCCCTCATGTGGCCGGACTGGCCGCTCTTTACCTTCAAAATAATCCCGAAGCTGCCCCGGCCGCGGTCCTGTCTGCCATTATTGAAAACGCGACTCCCAATGCCGTCGCCGGAGTACCTTCGGGTACAAACGCATTAGCCTACAGCCATTGGAGCCCGGTAGCATTCACACCACCGCCTCCACCTCCTTTTAATTTAAAAGCGACCAGTTATAAACAAAAAGGATCCACGATCATAGAGCTGACCTGGGATCCTACAGATGATGCTTTTGTCAAAATTTATCGGGGGGGCAAATTTTTGGCAGATTGGTATAATGACGGCTATTATAAACTCGAGACCAACGGCAAAAGCAATGATACGTTCCAGGTGTGTGAGATCCATTATGACCACTGTTCAGGAGAAGTGCTTGCTACAGAAGGAGAGGGGGAATATGTGCCCAACGAAAAACCTGTGGCAGAATTCTCTTATCTGGTTAATGACCTCGAAGTGACTTTCACAGATGAGAGCTATGATGTGGATGGGGAGATCATTAGCTGGAGCTGGTGGTTTGGGGATGGCTACTATTCCACCGGCCAAAATCCGGGACACGTGTATAAAGAACCCGGAACCTACAAAGTTGAACTTTTGGTGAGTGATGACCTTCACGAAAACAGCAGTATGATTAAGTATATTTCAGTAGGTACTGAAGAACCTTCGCCGGAGGGTATTAGCCTTAACGTTACCGGATATAAGGAAAAAGGCCGCTGGAAGGCAGACCTGTCCTGGATCCCTGAGGAGATCACAGGAAAAGTGGATATCTACCGCAACGGAGGGTTCCTGAGGTCGGTTGAAAATACCGGTTCCTATACAGATAATACCGGTTTTACGGGGGGTGGATCTTTAACGTATGCGATCTGCCAGGGCGGTAGTAGCCTAAACTGTTCTGAAGAGGTCACCGTATATTATTAGACCCGGGAACCGCTTATTCTGAAGTTTTTCCGCTGCAGGAAAGCCGGTGGGATTAATATATGTGATGGTGTTGGAACTAATACTGTTCCAGCACCCGCGCTTCTGCAGAAACGGTAAGTTCGGGGGCCTGCCGGGTAAAGTAGGTCTCTTCTCCCGCTTTGAGGAACGGCTGTCCCGCATCTTTTCCGGTGTGGGAAACGGTATCCTTCTGCAGGAGCTTTTCCCTTCCGAAGTAAGAGATCTCTGTGACCAGGTTCTGAATATCCTTTTCCGAAGCATTCTTCACCTTAAAGGTAGCCAGTTGGGCGGCATTGATCTCTTCGAATTCAACAGACACTGCTCCTGTTTCGCAGGAAAGAATACCTGCAAAAATGAAAAGGATCAACAAACGGGATGCATATTTCATAAAAATACCTGGATTGAATCCCTTCAAGTTACGAAATTATGTGGAATGCCTGAAAATAAGGGGGGCTAAAAAAGGCATGCTGCCTGTCACATATTATAAATGGAGATGAGCGCAAAAGTATCGATGAGCCCGTGCACCAGGATGAGCGGCCATATCCTGCGGCCGTTGAGTAGGTAGAAGACCGCGAAGATCAGACCCAGGCTTCCGGTGATGAGGATTCCGGTAATTCCCTGATAGGCGTGAAGGAGCCCGAAGACCGCAGAACTTAGAAGTACAGCGGCAGCGGTGGACCATGGGGTTTTTCCAAAGATGACTTCCAGGGCATTAATGAGGTAAGCCCTAAAAATTAGTTCCTCCAGGAAGGCGGCGGTGATCCATACCATGATGAGGACAAAAATGA
>JBEPWW010000354.1:0-2551 GCA_041642215.1 Salinimicrobium sp.
TTTACTCCGGTTATGGATAATGCACCTACACAAAACGTAGGGGACATTGCTGTGGACTGGGATAATGGAACGATATGGGTAGGTACCGGGGAAGTGAATGCTTCGAGGTCCACCTACGCCGGTATAGGCTTGTTGAGGTCTAATGACCACGGGGAGTCCTGGGAGTTTATGGGCTTGCCCGATTCCCATCACGTAAGCCGAATATTGATCAATCCTGAAAACCCCAACGAAGTAATAGTGGGCGTTGTGGGGCATTTGTACTCCACCAATAAAGAGAGAGGGATCTTCAAAACCACCGATGGCGGAAAATCCTGGAACAAAACCCTTTACATCGATGACCAAACCGGGATCATCGATATCGCGGTAGCTCCAGAAGATTTTAATACGATGTATGCTGCGGCCTGGGATAAAGACCGTAAAGCCTGGAACTTTAGAGGATCTGGAAAAGGTAGTGGGATCTATAAAAGTACCGATGCCGGGTCGACCTGGAAAAAGATCTCCGGAAAGGATTCTGGTTTCCCAACCGGGGAAGGAGTGGGAAGAATAGGTCTTTCGGTCTACGACGCCGGCACATTATATGCAATTGTCGATAATCAGGACCATCGGAAGAAAGAAGAGTCCGGTTCAGCTGATGCAGAGGGTCTTCAAAAAGATGATTTCAGAAAGATGAAGGCGTCCGCTTTTCAGCAGCTAAAGGATGATGACCTGGAGGCTTATCTTCGTTCGAATAACTTTCCGCAGAAATATTCCGCAAAAGCCGTAAAAGAGATGGTTCAAAAAGGAGATGTTAAGCCTTTAGATCTTGCTCTTTACCTGGAAGACGCGAATTCTGTAATGTTTAATACGCCGGTAATAGGGGCGCAGGTATACAAGAGTACTGATGGGGGAGTATCCTGGGATATTACCCATGAAGATTATATAGATGATCTTTATTATAGTTACGGATATTATTTTGGAATGGTGCACGTAGATCCCAGCAATGAGGCTGCTATTTATATCTATGGAGTGCCGATCCTTAAATCCAAGGATGGTGGAAAAACCTTTACTTCGATAGACGCAGAGAATGTTCATGCAGATCACCATGCGTTATGGATAAACCCTGAAAAGCCGGGGCACCTGATCGATGGAAACGACGGGGGGATCAATATAAGTTATGACGACGGGGAGAACTGGGAATTCAAGAACAGCCCCGAAGTGGGTCAATATTATGCAGTGGCGGTAGATAATAAAAAACCTTACAATGTCTTTGGTGGTCTCCAGGACAATGGGGTATGGTATGGTCCTCACACCAATGTGGAAAGCCCAAGATGGCAGGCAACCGGGGATTACAGCTTCAAAAGGATCATGGGTGGAGACGGTATGCAGGTTGAGATCGATTCCCGTAATCCCGATATAGTCTATACAGGTTCTCAGTTTGGGAATTATTACAGATTGAACCTGGCTACAGGGGAACGAAAGTATATCCAGCCAAAACATGAGCTTGGGGAGCGTCCCTATCGCTTTAACTGGCAGACTCCAATCCTGTTGTCTTCACACAATCAGGACATTCTTTACCTTGGGGGGAATAAATTGATGAGAAGTATGGACCGGGGACAGACCTGGACGGCGATCTCAGATGATCTTACAGCCGGCGGAAAACCCGGAAATGTTCCTTTTGGCACCCTTGCCATGATTAGTGAATCTCCTTTCCAGTTTGGACTGATCTATACCGGAAGCGATGATGGGGTGGTACAGGTAACTCGTAATGGAGGCGGAAGCTGGAGTAAAATAAGTGATAAGCTGCCCAATGATCTTTGGGTGTCACGGGTGATTGCTTCAGAACATAAAAAAGAAAGAGTTTATGTGACGCTGAACGGCTACCGCTGGGATGATTTCACGCCTTATGTATATGTTTCAGAAGATTACGGGAACACCTGGAAAAGTATAAATACTAATCTCCCTTTATCACCTGTTAACGTTATAAGGGAAGATCCTGCCAACGGGAATATTCTCTATTTGGGAACAGATAATGGGGTGTATGTTTCCCGCGACAGAGGTGGAAACTGGCAGCCTTTCAAGGCTGGAATGCCTAATGTGGCAGTGCATGATCTCAGGATACAAGAGGAAGAGAAGCACCTGGTAGTGGGGACACACGGTAGGTCTATTTATATAGCTGACATAGCACCAATATCTGGTATGAAGCTGGAAGACCTGCAGAAAAAGGTATGGGTGGCCCCGATTGCCGATATTCGTTTCTCTCCAAGATGGGGGCAGAGCTATAACAAGTGGAGAGATCCTTATGTTCCAAACCAGGAAGTGGTGTTTTATAGTGATTCTCCGGGGACTGCCCGAATAGCGGTAAAAAATGAAGATGGTTTGACTATGAAAGAATTTGAAGTGGAAGTAGATAAAGGCTTCAATACTGTAAATTACGACCTGACCATTTCAGAAGAAAGTGCGCGGGAAGTGAGTGAGGAAACAGATGTAAGGATTTCTAAGCCGGAAGGTGCGGCATATTACCTTCCTAAAGGAAAATACGAGATAGAAGTGACTCTTGACGGATCTGAAGCCA
>JBEPWW010000355.1:0-2538 GCA_041642215.1 Salinimicrobium sp.
GATCCTCACCCCACATGTGGCAGGCTGGACAGTAGAATCCCATATTAAACTGGGCGAGACCATCGCACAAAAGATCATTGAGAAATTCGGAAAGGCTTAACCAGCCAAAAGATAGCTAAGGATTTGCTGCCTCCCCCGGTTTCCTGCCATAAGTCTTCAGCTGGTCCAGGACCTGCCGAACCGGAATGTAGAGGTGTTTTGCCTTTGTAGAACCTGGATATCAGCACCCTGAACTTTTCTTTATTAAAATTCTTATAAAAGGCCTGCTTTTCTTTCTTTAAGCTTAAAGCCTGCTAACTTTGCACGCTGAAACAAAAGAAATACAGGCTTGAAGGATTTTTTCTACTTTTTAAAAGGTAATTTCAGCAAGGTAAGCTTTGGATGGTTGCTTACCTTCCTTTCGGGGTTTGGGCAAACCTTCCTCATCTCCCTTTATGTACCTGAAATAATTAAATCCTTTCAGATATCTGAAGGGGCCTTTGGGTCTATCTATGCCGGGTGTACCATAACGGCCTCTGTGATCATGCTTACCGTGGGCCATACCGTAGATCATAAACCGGTGAAGAAGGTAACAGCCTATACCGTGATTGGCCTGGCCCTGTCCAGCATCCTTCTTGGCTTGTCCTATAACCTGCTTTTCCTCATCCTGGCTATTACCGGAATGCGGCTAACGGGTCAGGGACTGCTCACCCACATAAGTATGACCATCATTTCTAAACAGTTCGTGAAGGACCGTGGGAAAGCCCTTAGTTTTTCCTCCCTTGGATTTTCAATGGGGGAGGCGATTTTTCCTATCCTCGTTTCCCTGCTCATTGCGATTTTCAATTGGCGTATTGCCGTTATCTCAAGCGGAATTTTTCTGTTACTCTATCTTTTCAGACTTAAATATACCAACCTTGCCGATTTCGACAAGCAGCTTTCAGTGGAAGGTCGGCCTTCGTTCTGGTCCTTGCTTACCGACTACAAAAGCATTGTTTTTGACAGGAAATTCGGTATCATGGTGCCCGCCAGTTTCATCCTGAGCTTCTCTGTTACCGCCATTGTGTTCTACCAGTATGTCTTTGTGGAAAACAAGGGATGGTCTGTACAGTTGTACGCCAGTTTCTTTACGGCCTATGCGGTTACGCGGTTCCTGTTTTCCCTGTTCGGCGGATTATGGGTGGACCGGTTCACCGCCAAAAAAATGTTCAGGTATTTTTTGATCCCAATTAGCCTGGGGCTGCTTCCGCTGGTGTTTATGGAAAGCATAATAGGGGCCCTCCTCTTTCTTATAAGCATGGGAATTACCGTAGGCATGTCGGGAACCGTAAAAACCTCCCTTATCGCAGAGATCTATGGTACCGAAAAAATGGGGGCGATTAGGAGTGTGTTCACCATGTTCATGGTAATTAGTACCGCCCTGGGGCCCATGGTTGTGGGACTGCTAATGGATGCGGGGGTTTCTTTTGAAACCATTGTGTTTGGGATCTTTGTGGCCATGGTGCTCACCATTCTCAATTCCCAAAGGGTAGGCTCGGTCAAAAGCCTCACTTTTGCCGAACAGACGCAGGTTTAACACCCACAGGCAACTAAGTTTTAAGCCGGGTAATCCAGGATCTCCTGTACCCGGCCCACTTCCCCAGATGTAAGCCGCACCTTTATCCCATGTGGATGCGACGGGGCCCTGGTGAGGATATCCGCTACTATGCCCGCAGTCAATTTTCCGCTTCGCTGATCGTGTTTCTGGATGATGTTTACCCGAACCCCCGGACTTATGTCTTTTCTAAATGGTACCATTTTCCCTTTTTTTAGCCCCTGCTCAATTCGATCATGGCCGATTTGATGGGCTCGTCTCCTTCCACAGCTTCAAAGGTCATATTCCTTACCAGCGGGTCGGCGAGGGACATAACCAGTAAAAAGGCCACATCATCCCGTGGGATCTCTCCGGCTTTGTCCAGCTTCTCGGCCAGCTTCACTTTCCCCATACCCAGGTCATCGGTTAACCTTCCGGGACGTACAATTGTGTAATTGAGCCCGCTTTCACGTAGGTATTTGTCTGCCTCGGCCTTTGCCCTGAGGTAATGTTCCAATTCAGGGTGTTTGGTTGGTTCATCGGCATCCCTGGCACTAAGCATGATGAATTTTTTGATCTTTCTTTTTACGGCCGCGTCAATGAGTTTTATGGCTCCCTCCTCATCCACCGCGGTGGTCTTATCGGGGCCTGTTTTGCTTCCCGAACCGGCTGCAAATATAACCTTATCAATATCCTTTAGGATAAGCGGAAGGGGTTCCTGTTCCAGATCGGCCAGGACCCAATCCACCTCCATATCTTCAAATATGGTCTTTTGCTCTTCCTTGCGTATCATCGCTACAGGTTCAAAGCTCTGGGCGCTGTTAAGGATCTCTATCACTCGTTTTCCGGTGCTCCCTGTGGCACCTACTATCAATATTCTTTCCATGGTTCAATAAATTTCAAAATGAAATATACTAATCCCGGCAGCCAAACGCAACCCATGGGAAAGAATAACGGATTATTAACAGCCGGTAATTTCCGCCGCC
>JBEPWW010000356.1:0-2525 GCA_041642215.1 Salinimicrobium sp.
AGGAAAAAATTAAAATTTTAGGTTCAACGTTGTCAGGCTGAGCTGTTTTCACGACCGGCAGGGCGTGGAAATATGGTCGAAGCCCTGATTAAACCGCTCTCCTAAAATGTTCATCTTTTATGGTTCAAGGTTCAAGGTGAATTGCGGTTTCTGAACTGTTTTCGGGGTTCGGGAAAAGCTAAGGGCTAACAGTCAATAGCCGTGAGTTTTTGCCATCAGCTAAAGGCCAACAGCCAATGGCTGATGCTAAGAGCATCACTCCATCACAGCGTTACTTCATTACCAGAACAACATCACTCTCCAATCTCACTATACACCTTCTTAAAACCTTCCCTTCCTTTAGCGGTAAGGGTGGGGAGGACCAGGTTGAAGAAGAGCTGCATGTAGTACTCTACTTTTTCTGATTCCCTTCCCTTAAAGAATAGCTCGGCGTCTGAGATCCAGGAGTTGGTGACCATGAGCATAGAATGTATGAGTAGTTTTTTTTGTCGGTCGTTCGTAAAAGGTTTCATATAGCCGTTTTCCACCAGGAAATTGGCGAGGGTATTCAAGATCTCCCAGCGCTGATCGAACTGTTGGCGGGCATGCTGCTTGATGTGGTCAAAATGCCGCATCACTTTCGTGATCCCCAGATAGATGAATTTATACCGGTAGATCTCTTCAAAAAGAAGCTTCAGCCGACTCAGCATGAACTCCAGGTTTACGACCTCCTCCCGGATGTTCCGGAACTGAGCATCCAGTTCCTCCTGCATGTTCAGGTAGAGCTGCAGGACGATATCGTCCTTTTTGGGAAAGTGGTAGCACAGGTTACCGTAACTAATGCCCATCTCTTCGGCAATGTACTTGCTGGAAACCTCCGAAATGCCCTTTTCATTAAAAAGCTGCAGGGCCGTAGCCAATATCTTGTCCCTGGTTTTCATAACGCCGAATTCATGTTACAATATTAAGCATTTAAAAATAGGCATTAAGGCCTAGAAAGCCCAAATTATTGTCTATATTTGTTAGGCATTAATGCCTAATTAATACGATAATTCAATGTATATTAGAAGGGTATTTGCTGTCAGTTCAAGAATAAAACCGACAATTTACATCCCATATTATGAAAACTATTTTTCCTGAAACCTATCTCAAGCCCACTGAATTTCTTGATTGCGATCATTTGGCGGTGCGGCAGTTCGTGGAAGAAAACACCCGGGGACTTTCAAGTTCGATAGAAAAGCTGGAGGCGTTGTATTACGCGGTGAGGGACGGGTTTCGATATGATCCCTATCGGCTCGATTTTTCCCGGGAAGCCATGAAGGCCAGCCACCTCACGGGAAGGGATTACGGCTATTGTGTGGAGAAAAGTTGCCTTTTCGCGGCGGCTGCAAGAGCGGTGGGTATACCGGCCCGCATGGGGTTTGCCAATGTGCGTAACCATATAGGTACCGCCAGGCTGGAAGCCGTACTGCAGACGAATGTACTGGTTTTTCACGGCTTTGCAGAAGTTTATATCACCGGGCGATGGATCAAGTCCACTCCCGTTTTCAATAAGGAGCTGTGTGATCGGCTCCAGGTAGCCCCTCTGGAATTCAGCGCGAGAGAAGACGCGGTGTTCCAGGAGTACGATCGGCATGGCGGGAAATTCATGGAGTACCTGCACGATTACGGCCGATTCAAAGATATCCCGTACAACTTTTTTATGAACGAACTGCTTCGGAATTATCCGCACCTCAGGGAGTATATCCTTCAGGGAAGGCTCATAGAGCTTTAGAAGCCATGTATTTTAACTACCTAATCTTCCGGGGGAAAACCCTGGGCCAATCTACTAAACCATGAAATTACCACAAGAAACCACGAACCAACGTACCGGAGGCGACTTTTTGATCTATCGGGCGAAAGCGAAATCTTCCAATTTCAAAGACTCTTCCGAAGAAGAGCAGATGATCCTTGGCAGCGTACAGGAATTCATGCAGCGCGATGTGCAACCCCTGGCAGAGGAGATGGAACATCAAAAGGAACACAGCCGCTCGGTCTCTCTGCTGGAAAAAGCGGGAAACCTGGGGCTGCTGGGGCTTGGTATTTCTGAGGAATATGGCGGCATGCCTGTTTCTTTTACCACCAGTCTCAGGGTGGTGGAGGAGGTGGGCCGGGTGTCTGAATTCTCCCCCACGTTCGGGGTGCAGACCAGCATTGGCATTGCACCCATCCTCTTCTATGGTTCTCCAGCCCAGAAGAAACAATACCTGCCAAAACTGGTAAGCGGGGAGTGGAAAAGCTGCTACTGCCTTACCGAACCCGATGCGGGCTCTGATGCCAACTCCGGAAAGACCAGGGCCACACCTGTGGAAGACGGGGCCGCTTACCTGCTCAACGGGCAGAAAATGTGGATCACCAATTCAGGATTTGCCGATATCTTTCTGGTGTTTGCCAGGGTGGAGGATGATAGAAATCTTTCGGCCTTTATTGTGGAAAAGGAATTTGGCGGCATCAGCCTGGGCGAGGAAGAGCGCAAGATGGGTATCAGGGGATCTTCTACCCGGCAG
>JBEPWW010000357.1:0-2524 GCA_041642215.1 Salinimicrobium sp.
TAAGAGGGGAGGTCAATGTGCTGTGTTCGGTCACCGGGGCTTCTAGAGATCACTCGTCTGGGCAGATCCACGTGCCTTAAAATAATTTTTGATTTCAACTTCCGGCATTTATAGTTTTTTATATTTGTGCAACAATTTTAAATTTATCATGAAAGAACTTCTGAATTTATATCAAGAAAAGGCTCCTGAAATCGTTTTTAACTGGAAAGATCCCGAAACCGAGGCCGAAGGCTGGACGGTCATCAACTCCCTGCGTGGAGGTGCTGCCGGAGGGGGAACCCGTATGAGAAAGGGGTTGGATATGAATGAAGTGCTTTCTCTCGCCAAGACGATGGAAGTGAAATTCACCGTTTCGGGTCCCGCAATTGGAGGTGCGAAGTCGGGTATAAATTTTGATCCCAATGATCCCCGAAAAAAAGGGGTCCTGGAACGCTGGTATAAAGCCGTTTCCCCTCTGCTTAAAAGTTATTACGGTACGGGTGGGGATCTTAATGTGGATGAGATCCATGAGGTGATCCCTATTACCGAGGACTGTGGAGTATGGCACCCTCAGGAAGGGGTCTTTGCAGGGCATTTTAAACCTACTGAAGCCGATAAGATCAACAGAATAGGGCAGCTAAGGCAGGGAGTGATCAAAGTGCTTGAAAACAGCATATATTCTCCTGATGTGTCCCGAAAATATACCGTAGCCGATATGATCACGGGTTACGGAGTAGCCGAAGCCGTCAAACATTATTATGAGGTTTATGGCGGAGATGTCAAAGGGAAAAGAGCGGTCGTGCAGGGTTTTGGAAATGTGGGTTCTGCTGCAGCTTATTATCTGGCGCAAATGGGAGCCAGCATCGTGGGAATCATTGACCGTGAAGGCGGGCTCATCAACGAGAACGGGTTTTCTTTTAAAGAGATCAGGGAGCTCTTCCTGAATAAGGAAGGAAATACCCTAAAGAGTGAGAATATGATCCCTTTCGAGGAAATCAATGAACGCATCTGGAGTATACCGGCAGAAATTTTTGCGCCTTGTGCAGCTTCCCGTCTGGTGACCAAAGATCATATCGATAAAATGATTGGTTCAAATCTGGAAGTGATCTCCTCCGGGGCAAATGTGCCTTTTGCAGATAAGGAGATCTTCTTTGGTCCTATTATGGAGTATACTGATGAGCGCGTGAGTGTGATTCCAGATTTCATTGCGAATTGTGGAATGGCCCGGGTCTTTGCATATTTTATGGAGCGAAGGGTGCAAATGACCGACGAGGCGATCTTCAGTGATACTTCCCTGGTGATCAAAGAGGCCATTCGCAAGACCTTTGAGAACAACAACAATAAAACCAACATAAGCAGGACGGCTTTTGAGATTGCTTTAAGGCAGCTTGTTTAGTACATAGCCGCATACAGCAGGCATTAATAAAATGACTTTTTACAATTAATTCGGCTTTAGCACGTTTAAACATTAAATCAACAACTACCTATGTTAAATTTTTTTCAGGAGGACGGTCTGGCAGAAGGTGCCCAATCTGTAGAACCGGCAGTAGAAGAAAAAACCCTTACTCTATTTGATTTGTTTTTGAGCGGTGGCACCGGGGGACAAATTATCATTGCAATCCTATTCATTCTGCTTTTCGCGGCGGTGTATATTTATTTTGAACGCCTCTTTGCAATAAAGGCGGCTTCAGAAACAGATGACAACTTCATGCACCAGATCAAAGACAGTGTGGTAACCGGGAATATTGAATCGGCAAGGATACGCTGCGCCCAGGCAAATTCTCCTGTAGCCCGGTTGACTGCTAAAGGCCTGGACAGGATTGGCAGTCCTTTGGAAGATATCAATACGGCTATAGAAAATGCCGGCCGCCTGGAAGTATATCAACTGGACAAGAATGTGAGTATCCTAGCAACCATAGCCGGGGCCGCCCCTATGATTGGATTCCTGGGAACGGTAATTGGAATGGTGATCGCCTTCCATGAACTGGCGACGAGCAGCGGGCAGGCCGAAATGGGAGCGCTCGCAGAAGGTATTTATACGGCAATGACCACTACCGTTGCCGGATTGATCGTAGGTATTATCGCCTATATTGGATATAACCATTTGGTGGTGAAAACAGATAAGGTGGTGCATCAAATGGAAGCCACTGCAGTTGATTTCCTTGACCTATTAAACGAACCGGCATAATATGAATCTACGAGGCAGAAATAAAATCAGTCCCGAATTCAGTATGAGTTCCATGACAGATATTGTATTCCTTTTACTGATCTTTTTCATGCTCACCTCACCGGCCATTACCCCGGAAGCCCTGGACCTTATCCTTCCCAAAGCGAAAGGTAAGACAACTACACAGCAGAATATCTCTGTTAGCATTACCAAGGATCTCCAGGTCTATATCAACAAGGAAAGAGTGAGCAATAGTGCTCTGGAGCAACGTTTAAAAGAACAGTTGCAGGGGGTTGAGAATCCTACCATCATCCTGAGAGCTGAGGAAGGAGTGCCTATTGAAAAGGCAGTGAACGTGATGGATATTGCCAACAGGAA
>JBEPWW010000358.1:0-2013 GCA_041642215.1 Salinimicrobium sp.
CAGGTAAATAATGGTTCCTTTGGCATCTGGATCTGCTTCTGCTGAAATCTTCTTCTCTCTCAAATAACTTCCTCCTGCGATGATCACTTCCTGTCCTTCTATTTCTGCACGAATGCCCTGCCCGGTAATGTTATGGTAATTTTCAGCATTTAAAAGTTCCAAATTCTTTTCCCGGGCTTTTTTAAGGATCCCCGCCGCCAGGGGGTGTTCTGATTTTTTCTCCATGCTTGCAGCCCATAGAAGGATTTTGTCTTCATCCCAGTCCTCAGCCAGCGACCCAATGCTGCTTACCCCAAACTCTCCTTTGGTGAGGGTACCGGTCTTATCAAAGAGGATGACGTCGAGTTTGCGGCATAGCTCAAAGGCCGACCGGTTCCTGATGAGCAGGCCTTTTTTAGCCGAAATGGACGTGGAAATAGCAACTACCAGAGGTATGGCGAGTCCCAGGGCGTGTGGGCAGGCGATGATCATCACGGTGACCGACCGTTCTATGGCAAAAACAAGCTCCCTCTCTGCAAGAAGATACCACACCAGGAAAGTAAGAAGACCTCCCGAAAGAGCGACGATCGTAAGAATAAAGGCCGCTTTATCTGCCAGCCGCTGCGTCTTTGATTTTGACTGCTGGGCCTCCTTTACCATTTTCACCATTTGATTGAGGTAAGACTCATCCCCGGTCCTTTCTACCTGCACGGTTATGGAACCGGAATCATTTACAGCCCCTCCTATTACCTCATCTCCCTTTTTCTTTTCAACAGGTTTTGATTCTCCTGTAAGCATAGACTCATTGACCGAGGATTTTCCATCGACCACTTCCCCGTCTGCCGCGATCTTTTCCCCCGGTTTGACAAGGATCCTGTCGCCGTTCTTTAACTCATTCACCTTCACCTCTTCGGTGTTGCCGTCATCTTTTAATCGATGCGCGGTATCGGGTATTAATTCCATGAGTTCTTCCAGGGCGCGGGAGGCTCCCAATATGGACTTCATTTCCAGCCAGTGTCCCAGCAGCATGACCACGATCAAGGTAGCGAGTTCCCAGTAGAAATCAACTCCCGGCATGCCTAGCGTAATGGCAAAACTATAGGCCCAGGCGACGGTGATGGCCACCCCGATGAGCGTCATCATACCGGGGCTTTTATCCTTCACCTCATTTTTTAAGCCTTTAAGGAAAGGCCAGCCTCCGTAGAAGTAGATCAGAAGACCCAGTCCACCCAAAACGTACTGCGAACCGGTGAACTCCAGCTCATAGCCAAACCATTCCTGGATCATTTCTGAAAGGGCCAGGATAGGAATGGCAATGGCCAGGGATATCCAGAACCTTTTCTTGAAATCCTCCATCATATGCTTATGATGGTCTTCACCATGTCCCTCGTGCCCATTGTGACCTTCATGGGCTTCATGTCCTTTTTGACCTTTATCAGCTTTATGGTCATCCTCTTCTTTATCACCTGTGGTATGGTCCTGCCCTTTTTTTTGCTTTCCGTTTTCCTTTTTCCCGCCGGAAGTCCTTTTTTTATTTTGAGTATTCTCCTGATCCTGACCTTCTTTTTCTTTTGAAAAATCCTGATTTTCTTCAAACTCCTTTTTTCCTTCAGTTCCCTGGTTTTTATCTTCTGTTCGCTCGGGGGAAGGTTCATCTTTAGCCGTTGCTTTTTCTGAATGTTCCCGATTTTGTGAGGGGGCTTTTTTTGGTTCTTCAGAATTTATTTCCACATGGATCTTTACCTTATCAGGATTGACATCCACATCTGCCTGGATTTTCCCCTTGTTGTTCTCAGAAGGCGGTTTGTTATCCGGTGCTTTCTCCGGCCCTTCTGAAGATCCTTTTTTTTCGGAATGGATCCTGTCAGGTTTTCCGGAACTCTGATCTTTCTTTTTGGCAGACGGATCCTGTGCTTTTCTTTCTTTTTCCTTATTGCTTTTCTTTTTTTTGCTCATGACGTTCTTCAGGTTTTAATAAGAGCGACTAAATGGCTTTCATGAAAATGTTTTCCTTTAAATTAATCATTACTTTAT
>JBEPWW010000358.1:2023-2518 GCA_041642215.1 Salinimicrobium sp.
GTCATTCCTGATATTTTATTAATTAATTTATTGGAACAGAGCCTAAAAAAAAGAGCTTCCTTTTTATGGAAGCTCCTGTAACAAATCAACTGGCGCTAAAAAATTAGTTTTTGGCAGGGGTGATCATGATATGGGCGCGGTGGGTACCGGGATCCATAAGCCACGGCATTCCCGGGACATGTGGTTTGTCTGGCAGCCCGGTAGACTCGGTGGTCGCATACGGGATATAGATCACATACCTGAAGGATCCGTTTTTAAGCTCCCCTGTGGCAGGATCATAATCTTCCTGATCGCCGGAATATATATACGTCATGCTGGGAGCATCGGGCATTTGCAGCCTGCCTGCTTCTACTTCCTGTTTCCTGGCTTCCCTGATCTCCATGGTAGTTTTGCCTTCGGCCTTGAGATCTCTTCCCCGTGCCATGAACGGCTCCAGTTTTACTGAATAACAGGAGACATTGATCCCTTCTTTATTGGGATCATCTGCAAGGCATA
>JBEPWW010000359.1:0-2510 GCA_041642215.1 Salinimicrobium sp.
CCACCGAAAGGTCGGTACCCATTTCCAGCCGGTAAGGCTGCATCAGGTCCAGGGGCCGCAGGATTCCGTAATAGCCGGAAAGGATCCGCAGACTGTCCTGCAATTTATCCAGTTTTTCAACCGGCAGGGAGTACACGTCGAGCCCCGAATACACATCACCGGCAAAGGCATAGACTGCCGGTCGGGAATTCTTTTTGGTATGGTCCGGCTCGAATTCCTGGTACCGTGAATGATTAAGAGCCGCGAGTTTATCGCTGATATTCATCAGTGCCGATAGTTCTTTCCTGGACATCCTGGCCAGCTTGCGGTTGATGGTTTCGGTTGTTTCCAGGAAGGCCGGCTGGGTACCACGGGAGGTGGGAAGCCTGGAATCAAAATCAAGGGTCTTGGCGGGGGAAATAACAATTTTCATAGTAGTGCTCTTTTTCCGGAATCCTCCGGAACCTTTTTATAATGCTGTACTAAAATACTATTTATGCAGGAAACCTCATAAAGCTTTCTGCTGTTCTTCTCGATACAGCCATTGAGAACCTTTATAAGACCGTCCCCGCAAAAAGCCTGCTCCCGGACCACCAGGAGAAAAGCCACAGACCGAAGGATCCATGGCTTTCTTATTTACCTGATTTTTAAGAGATATGGTCCCTTACTCCAGGACCTCTTTCTGATTCTTCGCGTAATTCCTCCACCGCTCCACACACTGCTGCATATCCTCGGGAATCTCGGTATTGAACTGCATCCACTCCCCCGAAACCGGATGTTTAAACCCGAGTGTCTTGGCGTGTAAGGCCTGTCTTGGAAGCACCTTGAAACAGTTTTCCACAAATTGCTTGTACTTGGTAAAAGTGGTCCCTTTCAGGATCCTGTCACCTCCATAGCGCTCATCATTGAACAAGGTATGGCCAATGTGTTTCATATGCACCCGTATCTGATGGGTACGTCCGGTTTCCAGTCTGCAGGCGACCAGGGTCACATAACCCAGCCTTTCCAGGACCTTATAATGCGTCACGGCCGGTTTGCCCTTGTCCTCATCCTCCCCCATGTATACGGTGTTTTGCAGCCTGTTCTTAGGATGCCGCCCAATATTCCCTTCCACGACCCCTTCTTCCTCTTCTACATTTCCCCACACCAGTGCGACGTACTCACGCTCACTGGATTTATCGAAGAACTGCCTGGAAAGTTTGGTCATGGCCTCCTCTGTCTTGGCAACCACCAGCAACCCGCTCGTGTCCTTGTCTATACGATGAACGAGTCCCGGACGTTCACTGCTGTTCTGGGGCAGGTTATCGATATGGTAGACCAGGGCGTTGATCAGGGTACCGCTGTAGTTCCCGTGTCCCGGGTGCACCACCATCCCGGCAGGTTTATTCACCACCATCAAAGCATCATCCTCATGAACGATGTCCAGCGGGATATTCTCGGGGGTCAGCAGGAATTCATACGGGGGATGTTCGAAGAGAACCTGCACCACATCCCCGGGTTTTACCTTGTAATTCGATTTCACCGACACCTCATTGACGTGAATATTGCCGTCTTTGGCTGCCGCCTGTATCTTGTTTCGGGTAGCACCTTCGATGTAATTCATCAGGTACTTGTCCACACGCAGTGGTTGCTGCCCCTTGTCGGCTACGAAACGGTGATGTTCATAAAGTTCGTCATCATGCTCGCCGGCTTCTATCTTTTCATTCTCAAAATTCATATTCTTCTCCTTCAAATTCATCTGCACTCATGCCTGTTTCTTCCCGATCATCTTCAGGTTCTTCCTGGCCGTATTTGCCTTTACCATCTCCCACGATCAGGTCGATCTTCGAAGTCATGGTCAGTTTATCCCCGGCTTCCAGTTTCTTGCCCTTATACTGCAGTTCCAGCACGGCATCCCTGGCCACATCCGGTTTATAGGTGATGGATCCTATCTCAAACCCCAGCGACCTCAGGGTAGGTTCTACCTGTCGCCTGGTCCTCCTGATAAGGTTTTCCGGGATTTCCACCTGCCTGTATCCCGATGGATTCAAGGTAAGGTAGATCTTCCGGTTTTGCTTCACCTGCTTACCGGGAAGGGGCACCTGGTCAATCACCGAAAAAGGCGGGTACTCCGGATTGTAACTGGCAGAATCCAGCACCTCCCTTCGCAGGTCGAGCTCAGCGAGCTGATCGTCCACCATTTCCAGGGACAACCTGGAGAGGTCCGGAACGGTTATTCGCTGGTCCTGATTCGTGGAATCTTCGAGCCATTGCAGCATAAAAAAAGCGATAAGCACCAGGGCCAACGCTGCCAAAACCAACTGTATCAGAAAGGTTTTGCTAAAGAGGAATTTTATAAAACTCATAGGTTATTTAAAAAAACAAAGATATAAAAACAGGTGGTTTTGCAGACATTCATTTATAAGTCCTACTTTTGTTAACGCAAATAAACCGTCCTTATTAAGTATGAAGAAAAATGTTGCCATTGCGATGGGGGGCTATTCCAGCGAATACCGCATCTCTATCAACAGCGGGAATGTAGTTTTCAAAAA
>JBEPWW010000360.1:0-2500 GCA_041642215.1 Salinimicrobium sp.
AAACTGGATGCATATAACCGGGCCAGGAAAGAGGCGGCAGCCAAATACACCCGGGCCTTTGAAGGCGAACAACATATCGAAACTCCTTTTACTGTAGGGGCAGAAGATACGCATGTGTATCATCAATATACCCTCAAGATCCTTAATGGGAAACGAGATGAGCTGGTGAAACATCTCAACGAGAATGGCATTCCATGTGGGATCTACTATCCCATTCCGCTGCACAGCCAGAAAGCCTACAGGGATGATCGGTACAGGGAAGAGGATTTCCCGGTGACCAATCAGCTGGTAAAGGAGGTGATCTCGCTTCCCATGCATACCGAACTGGATGATGAACAAATTGATTATATTGCCTCAACAGTCAAAAAATTTATTAATCAGTAAAGAATTTAAAGCATGAAAAATAACCTTCTGCTCTTCTTCGGAATGTTACTTTTTACATCCGGAGTTATGGCACAGGATCTTTATATCCATAGTGGGAAGCTGTTCGATACCAAAACGGGCAAGGTCTTGCAGGAAAAAACGATCATCGTTTCGGGAAAGCAAATAAAGAGTGTGGAGGACGGATATCTTCAGCCGGAAAATGCCGGGGACAGCATCATCGACCTGCGTCTAATGACCGTGCTGCCCGGCCTTACCGATATGCATGTGCACCTGGAGAGTGAAACCAATCCCAAAAAATACATGGAGCGGTTTACCAACAATGAGGCAGATGATGCTTTTAATTCGGTAGGTTTTGCAAAAGCCACTTTGATGGCGGGTTTTACCACGGTTAGGGAGCTGGGTGGCAACGGGGTGAATATTTCCCTTCGCGACGCGATCAACAGCGGAAAGATCGTGGGCCCTCGTATCTTTACGGCGGGAAAATCATTGGCGACCACCGGGGGACATGCTGATCCTTCCAACGGGATGAACCGGGCCCTTATAGGAGATCCCGGCCCAAAGGAAGGAGTCGTGAATGGACCGGAAGATGCTCAAAAGGCAGTGCGCCAGCGCTACAAGAATGGGGCAGACCTTATAAAGATCACGGCGACAGGGGGTGTGCTGAGTGTTGCCAAGAGCAGTTCCAACCCGCAGTTTAGCCTGGAAGAAATTAAAGCTATCACAGAAACCGCGAAGGATTATGGATTTCATGTAGCCGCTCACGCCCATGGAGATGACGGGATGCAACGTGCGATCCTGGGAGGAGTGAAGACCATTGAGCATGGAACCCTTATGAGCGAGGAGACCATGGAATTGATGAAAAAGTATGACGCTTACCTGGTGCCTACCATTACAGCCGGGAAAGAAGTGAGCGAGAACGCCCAGATCGAGAATTTTTACCCGGAAGTGGTGGTGCCCAAAGCGTTGGAGATCGGGCCCCAGATCCAGGACAAATTCGGGCAGGCCTACAGAAAAGGAGTAGGGATCGCTTTTGGAACAGACGCCGGTGTGTTCAAACATGGGGAGAATGCGCGGGAGTTCGTGTACATGGTGGAGGCCGGGATGCCTGCCATGGAAGCAATCCAGAGCGCGACCATCACCCCCGCCAGGATCCTCAATATGGAAAATAATATAGGACAGATCGCCCCCGGCTTCTTTGCAGATATTATCGCCGTGAAAGAAGATCCTACCCAGAATGTGGAAACCTTACAGAACGTGGTGTTCGTGATGAAGGAGGGGAAGATATATACGCAATAGCTTTACTGTAAGAATATTTAAAAAGGCTGCCGGGGGAACGGCAGCCTTTTTTAATGCGTTATTTGTGTTAGTCCTACAGGTCCTGGTCTTTTTGAATTACATACTCTTCAGAGATCAGGTGGCCGTCTGCCCCCATACCCTGGATGAAAACCTTTACAGACTGCTGTGCCGGTAGGGCGATCTCAGTTCGTCCCATCTCATCAAAGTTAAGGTTGGATACCCAGTCTATGGCCCCGTATTTTTTATAGGCGTTGGTGTTTATGGTGACATATTTCGGGGTGTAAAAGTCTTTGTTCGGGGTATACCCGTTACCCGCCAGTATGGTTAGCACCCTTTCTTTTCTGTCGGGAATAGATCCTCCCTGTCTCGTGTTGATATGGATAACCCCGTTTACTCCGTGCATTCCATATCCATGCCCCATCTTATTGATGATGATGGACTCTACTTCAGAAGTTGGCATTCGGTTTATAAAACTCGGATCTGTTCCTACGGGAATACCATTGAAGTAGAGGAGAACGTTAGATTGTGCCGTTCTAACTCCTCCGTCTTTCGCTCCCTGTCCCCGAATTGTAGAGATCCTGTAACTCCTTATTTCAAGCTCTCCCTGTACATGCTGTACCCGGAATCCCTTGGTGGCAATAAAATCTGAAATATAATGATACCGTTTGGTTATTTCCTCTGTTATTTCGGTCCCTCTCTCGTGAGTCTGTAGATCGGGTATATAGGTATGTTTCCTGGTATCAATAACAACGGTGTCCAGTTCATCAAGTCCAGTCTCGTAAGTTCTGGGAATCAAAGGGCTCCCCGAGTAGTAAAACTT